>NZ_PCZF01000129.1:0-668 GCF_002554115.1 Lactobacillus sp. UMNPBX4 | reverse complement strand
GTAGACGTTGGTAAGAGAAATGGAAAGCACGAATAGTCCAAAATGTATGAAAATAAAACATAGTCATACATTTGCTTACATTTTTCATAGCAGTCGCATGATCAAGAACGTGAAGAAGGGCGCTGCAGCTGATGATCTCAAAAAAGTGGGTCAAGCAATTGCAGGCTTACAAGAAGACAGTCTTGACGATGTCATCTTAGTGCAAAAGCAACGCGTTATCGAAGCTGCTGAATAATAAGACGGGAACTGGACCACTATAATAAGGAAATAAGGAGAAAATAAAATGGCTACAACTACTAAAACTTTGAAATTGACTTTCTTAAATGGCGAAAAGAAGAAGAACAGTATTACGTTGGGGATGCACTAGATAACCTTACTGAAGAACAAGTTCGTCAAGCGATGAACACTATTGCATCAGCTAACGTCTTTGAGAAAGACGGTGTTGCATATTACGAAACTCCACAATCTGCTTCATATGTTGAACGTACTGTTAGTGACATCTTTAATGATGGCGCAAATTCTGAATCAGCATCTGCTGATAAGCAAGACTAATCTGTCTTTGCTGTTAGAAATCATTCAAATAATTAGACAATTACATAGAAAATAAGATAACCGTAAATTGCAATAATAAATTGAACACTTTTAATCAAGCTGCTTGATAGATTAGA
>NZ_PCZF01000128.1:0-670 GCF_002554115.1 Lactobacillus sp. UMNPBX4 | reverse complement strand
CACCAGTGTTCTTAGCTGTAGTAACATCAGCGTCTTTAGTGGCAGCATCAATATTACCCTTAGCTGTTTGAACTTCACCAGCAACGGTCTTCTTCAAATCAGCCTTTTCTTCAGCAGTTAAGTTTGAAGCATCGATCGCATCGTCCTTAGTCTTAGCAGCTTGATCAATGGCATCCTTAGCAGCATCTTTAGTGGCTGAAGTAGTTGGAACATTCATGTTGTTAATCGTTTCAACACCAGTGTCCTTAGCAGTTTTTACTGCATCGTTAGTTGTTGCTTTATTAATGTTAGCAATTGCGTCATCAGCAAGCTTTTGTGCTTTGTTAATTACTGCGGTTTTTTCTTCATCAGTTAAGTTAGTACCGTTAAGTTTAGCCTTCTTATCTGTTAATGCAGCATTGATTGCTTTAATGGCAGCAGTCTTAGAAACTGAAGCAGGGATTTCAACAGCATTAATAGCTTTTTCACCATTAGTTTGCGCTGTCTTAACATCAGCGTCTTTAGTGGCAGCATCAATATTACCCTTAGCTGTTTGAACTTCACCAGCAACGGTCTTCTTCAAATCAGCCTTTTCTTCAGCAGTTAAGTTTGAAGCATCGATCGCATCGTCCTTAGTCTTAGCAGCTTGATCAATGGCATCCTTAGCAGCATCTTTAGTGGCTGAAGTAGT
>NZ_PCZF01000127.1:0-752 GCF_002554115.1 Lactobacillus sp. UMNPBX4 | reverse complement strand
ATTTCATCTGGTGTATGATATGCCAATATTTTTCTTGGTAGCGAATTGCACCAGGTTTCAATGTCAATGATTTCCTGAAGAGAATAGTTATTGATGTAATCACCCTTAGGAATGAATCTGCGAATGAGCCCATTATGTCTTTCAACAGTGCCTTTATCGCAAGAAGTATATGGATGGGCGTAATAGACTAAGGTATTAGATACTTCCTCTAGATTGGAAAGATCCGCAAACTCTGAACCATTGTCAGTTGTAATTGTCTTGAAGATTTCATTCCAGTGCTCACTATACTGCTTATGTAGAGTTTGAAAAGCGCTCATAACACTGGCAGCTGTCTTGTCTGGAATACGCAAGATTAGAAACTCACGGCTCATTCGCTCAGACAAAGTTAGCAGTACTTGATCATCTCTAGTCTTATGTCCTAAGACTAGGTCGCATTCCCAGTGACCAAACTCTTTTCGATCATTAATCTCTTTAGGGCGTTCTTCAATGCTTCGACCTAATTTCTTCTTGTTCTTATGAACACGATGAATTTTAGTATTACGCTTTAACTTCTCAGGCAAATCAGAGTTTCTGATAGCCAACAAGCCTTGATCTACATAGTTATATAGAGTTCTAGTGCAGACTATCTGGTCGCTGCTAAATTCACCCACAGCCAAGCAGCGATTGGCACATACATCAAGTGACCAATTGTCTTCAAAGAAATGCTTATTGACATACTTGATAAAGTCAGATTTCTTCAAGAAGTCTGATTT
>NZ_PCZF01000126.1:0-833 GCF_002554115.1 Lactobacillus sp. UMNPBX4 | reverse complement strand
TAAAGAAATAAATTTAAGGAATCATTCATCCTTACACAAACTATTTTACAGTCTCGCTTTAAAAGAATTGATTGAATCAAATTGTTATATTTGGAATTTGTTTCAGATGATGTTTGATGAAATTCCTCAGAAAGATGTTGATACACCTGCAGGAACACCGCAGGTTCGAGACTATCACGAACTTTTATTAGTGCTTAATCGGCTAATTCAACGTGCTCCGAAATTTAATACAACTGGCTTGGTTGACACACCAATTAATGCCGTACTTGATTATCCAATGGGAACTCGTGCCGGTTATGTTTTATTTAACGATCCACGTGTTAATGCCAAGATGAAAAATATTTTGGATTACTGAGGTCGGTATTTACAAAGTGAAGAGTCTAGTTATGTTCTGAATACTTCAGATAAAGGCTGGCTTTCACCGTATGCTTTAAATGAAATGGCTAAAGAAGCAGGCGGAGATAATTTCGTGGACTTATTTGCTGTGCATTCAACAGATGTTAAACAAAAATTAGGTTATACTTCATGGGATGATTTTTTTACTCGTAAGTTTAAGCCAGGTATTAGACCTGTAGCATCCCCAGATGACGATGACGTGATTGCTAACGCCTGTGAATCTGCCCCATTCCGTATTGCGCATGATGTACCACTTAAAGCTAAGTTCTGGATTAAGGGACAGCCATATTCATTGATTGATTTGTTGCACAATGATCCGTGGACATCAAAGTTTGAAGGCGGTACATTGTATCAGGCATTCTTAAGTGCTCTTAGTTATCACCGCCGATGAATATATCTCAGATATTGGATCGGGCTTAAACTATAAACGTCCTAAA
>NZ_PCZF01000125.1:0-982 GCF_002554115.1 Lactobacillus sp. UMNPBX4 | reverse complement strand
TCTTTAACAGATTTCTGCTTCTTAGTTCCTCGGCAACTACTAAATCGTGGTTTTTGATTAGTGCAGTTGAGAGTACTTGCAAGAAGTCATTACGCTGTCTTCTGATCTTGTCGTGCAGTTTAGCTACTACCAAGCGCTGTTTTTGATAGTTTTTTGCTAGCCGCAAATTGCGTCCTCCTTTTTTAGCCCGGCGCTGCCTGCGAGACAAGACACGTTGGGCATGGGCAAGCTTCTTTTTTGCTTTACAGTAAAAACGTGGATTGACAACCATTGATCCATTTGACTCCGTTAAGAAATTATCAAGGTTAAGGTCAATGCCAATTTGACTCTGCGTCTTAGGCAATTCCTTGACAAAAGCAGTATCGCTGCCTAATTGCATTGATAAGTAGAATTGCTCGTCAGCGGTCTTTTTAATCGTGACTGTGCCAATTCTAGTTGGGATGTGGTTAAGCAAACGCTCTTTGATTAGCCTTCTAAAACCAGCAATGCGGACGATACCCAGTTTAGGCAGTTTAATATGTTTAGCATCAATAAATCTAGCTGTCCCGTTATCAAGAAAAGCTTCTTTTTGCTTAGGATATTGACAGTTGGTCTGATATGACCAGTCGCTGCGTTTTTTATGGAAAGTTGGGATTCCATGACCAATCTTGCGATAGTTGCTCCAAGCTTTCTGGTAGTTCTGAATAGCGTTGGCAATAGCGAGGCTATCAATTTCTTTAACGCGTAAAAAGCTATAAGTATCGCGGATATTCCTTGGCTTAGCCAATAACTCGTTATTGGCGACTACTTTTTCTGCCAGTTGGGCTTCATAGCTATTAAGAGTAGAAAAGGCAAAAGGCATTGCTTGATATTGTCTAACAGCTAAATAGTGCTTAGCATGATAATTGCTTCGATTGCGTCCTACATAAGAGTTGTAGACAAAGCGCTGCGCATCATAGTTTAGCTTGATGATTTTCTTTTGCTTAGAACTAGGATAAAAGCG
>NZ_PCZF01000124.1:0-1073 GCF_002554115.1 Lactobacillus sp. UMNPBX4 | reverse complement strand
ATTAGATAAAATCTATCAAACAGCGTAAGTGTTCAATTTATTATTGCAATTTACGTAAGAATAATAATTATTGGGATAAGAATAAGGTTAAGCTAAGTACTATTAATTACAGCGTTCAAAAAACGCCATCAACTGACTATAACCTGTATCAATCAGGTAAGTTGGATGCCGCTTTGTTGGCACCACAGGCTACAAAGCAATTGAAACATCAATCAGGCTATACTATTAGACCAGCTTCATCTACTCAATATTTGCAATTAAATGAGAAAAATAGACTTTTTAAGAATGCAGATTTCCGTAGAGCACTTTCGTTATCAATCAATCGTAAAGCTTTAGCTTCCTCAGTAGGTGGGGCCAATAAGCCAGTAACTACTTTTTCACCAGCTAACATGACTGAATTTAATGGTAAAGATTATACGGCTTTAGTTAAAACAGCTGAAACAGATAAGGTAATGACATATAATCCTGCGTTAGCTAAAAATTATTGGAAGAAGGCACAAAAGGCTTTAGGTCAAAGTAAAGTTAACTTTACTTTGCTAACTTATGACGATGATGATGCTAAAAAGGCTGGGGAATATTTGCAAAGTACTATTGAATCTAATTTGAAGGGAGTCAGTGTTAAAGTTAACAGCTTACCTAAGAAGACTGCATTAGTACGTGGCCAAAGTGGTAATTTTGATGCTTTGCTCATGGGTTGGCAAGCGGACTTTACTGATCCAATTTCTTTCCTTGATTTGAATACTACAAATGCATCATATAATTGGAGTAAGTGGGCTAATAAAGATTACGATAAGTATGTTGCCGCTTCAAAGACTACTGGTAATATGGATGATCGTTTTGAAGATTTAGCTAAGGCTGAACGTGTATTGTTAACAGAACAGGGAGTAGTACCTTTGTATCAACCTGCCGAAGCTTGGATGGTTCGACCAACGGTTAAAAATGTTGTTTACAACGGTGCAGGTGCTAATTATAACTTTAAGTATGCATATGTTGAAAAATAAATATTAATTAAAAAAATCGTAAATTGCAATAATAACTTGAACACTTTTGTTTAGGCTGTTTGATAGATGCGA
>NZ_PCZF01000123.1:0-1159 GCF_002554115.1 Lactobacillus sp. UMNPBX4 | reverse complement strand
ACCAGACGGCTTTTATATTTTATCAAATCTCAAATCCTTTGTCAAGAACTTTTTTGATTTATTTTTCGTCGCCTCGGCTCTCGCCTGACGACATTTAAATATATTACTCGTTTTGCTTTAACTTTGCAAGTCTTTTTTTCAAAAACTTTTTTTAAAGCTCTCGAGCTCTTCGTCATCTCTCAAGACGACTTTATTAATTTACCCTACTTTCTCTTTTTTGGCAAATCCCTCTTTTGTTCGAGTTATTCATGAAACACATGGATGTGTTGTAACCAAGCTTCTCTTTTATGCTTTTCTTTTTAATAGCTTTTTATTTATTCTAGTCTTATATTATCGATTTAGCTTACAATTGCCGAACTTTATTTGCAAAACACTTTTTCAATTTTTTGTCAAAATATTTAACACCACACTAAAATTGCAGCAGCATTGGCAAATAATATTTCAATTTCACGCTTTTATTTTCTTCACTACACTTATCGCCAAGTTTCCTCAGTACCTTGCATTACAACTAAGTA
This sequence comes from Lactobacillus sp. UMNPBX4, assembly GCF_002554115.1. Lineage (NCBI taxonomy): Bacteria > Bacillati > Bacillota > Bacilli > Lactobacillales > Lactobacillaceae > Lactobacillus > Lactobacillus sp. UMNPBX4. Next base: position 644 of record NZ_PCZF01000123.1, on the reverse strand, counting down.
ATTCAAAGATCTCAGTTAGAAAATTATGCAGATAGACTTAGGCTCAATTATGATTAGCTTATTCGGTATCCGATATATTTATATTCAATATGAATTTAAACGTATACAAAAATGTTAATAATTTACTCACTCAACTAGCAATCTTCAAGAAGATTCTTTATTTTTTCTTATAAAGATAAGCTTCGTACTAATTATCTAAATGCCAAATTTTTCATGCTCGATCAAGAAATGAGATTCTTTCTCAAGCGGTTTAAGCAGATAATTCAGCTTAACCTTCCCTAAAACTTCTTAGTGGCTCATTCATTACGACTAGCATCCTATCTCAGACAAAGCGGTCAGTACCCAATATTTACTCAAGTTGACCTTATTGGATTTTATTAAGATAAGATCTTAATAAGAAGGGAGCAAGCAAAAAAGAGGAGACCAAGCGTTCATGATCTCCCCTTTTTTCATCTTTTCCTCTTAAACAAAAAAGAAGGAAGCTAGGCTTCCTTCTCTCTCCTTACTCCGGCTGTCAGACTCGAACTGACGACATCTTGATTAACAGTCAAGCGCTCTACCAACTGAGCTAAGCCGGAATATTAAAAAAGAGCACGGCAGCTTCCTTTCCTCGCAGGCAGTTGCCCACCAACTACTTTCGGCGT
>NZ_PCZF01000122.1:0-1172 GCF_002554115.1 Lactobacillus sp. UMNPBX4 | reverse complement strand
AGTATAACAGTAACTGGGACGGTTTTTAAGTACACTATTTTATTTGACGCTTACTTTAAACGTAAGCGTAATAGCATATCCTTATTCTTCATCATACAAAAAATCCATCACCCACTTCAGGTGATAGATTAAGTTTTAATATAAAAGATTGTTATGGATTAATATCATATTATAATGTCTTGCCTAATTCCTTAATATACTTGCGTAAAGCGTCGCGTGTTTCTGGATGCTTTAAACCATATTGAATTGAAGTTTCAAGATAGCCTTCTTTATTACCAACATCAAAACGTTGCCCTTTAAAGACATGAGCAAATACACGTTGAGTTGCATTCATTGTATCAATGGCATCAGTCAATTGAATTTCACCACCACGACCTGGCTTTTGATGTTCCAAAATATCAAAAATTTCAGGAGTTAACAAGTAACGACCGATAATAGCAAAATCACTTGGTGCCTTGTCTACGGCTGGCTTTTCAACAAAACTTTTCACGTTGTATAAATCGTCCGCAATCTTACCTTCTGGAGCAATCACACCATACTTAGAAACTTCTTTATGTGGAACTTTCATTACTGCAAGAGTTGGTGCATGAGTCTTGCCATAATCATCAATTAATTGCTTAGTCAATGGAACTTTATCCTTCATTAAATCGTCACCAAGCATAATGACAAATGGTTCACCTGCCACAAAACTACGAGCACGGTAAACAGCATCACCCAATCCAGCAGGATGTGGTTGACGAGTGTAATAAAGGTTTACTCCTAAGTCAGTAATTTCTTGTGTTAACTTTAATAATTCTGATTTACCAGTTTCTTTTAAATCTTGTTCCAATTCAGGATTAGCATCAAAATGATTTTCAATTGCTCGTTTATTCTTTCCTGTAACAATTAAAATGTCTTCAATTCCTGATGCTTTTGCCTCTTCAACAATAAATTGAATTGTAGGCTTATCGACAATCGGTAACATTTCTTTAGGCAATGCTTTAGTTGCTGGCAAAAATCTAGTACCCAGTCCTGCTGCTGGGATTATTGCTTTTCTTACTTTCATATTTTTATAAAAGTTCTCTTTCTAAATTTAATATATTTCGGGAAGATAAAATAAAATCCAATTTTATAATTTCGAAAATTGCAATTTCAAATTGAACACTTTTGAAAATTAAATTCTGTATATTGAA
>NZ_PCZF01000121.1:0-1181 GCF_002554115.1 Lactobacillus sp. UMNPBX4 | reverse complement strand
CGTAAATTGCAATAATAAATTGAACACTTACGCTGTTTGATAGATTTTATCTAATTCTCTTTCGAAGATTTCATCTGGTGTGTGATATGCCAGGATCTTTCTGGGTAAAGAGTTGCACCAGGTTTCAATATCAATGATTTGTTGGAGAGAATAGTTATTGATGCAGTCTCCTTTAGGAATGAATCTGCGAATAAGACCATTATGTCTTTCAACAGTTCCTTTATCACAAGAAGTATAAGGATGAGCATAATAAATAAGAGTCTTAGAAACTTCTTCTAAATTAGCTAAATCCGCAAACTCTGAACCATTGTCAGTAGTAATCGTCTTGAAGATGTCATTCCAGTGCTCGCTGTATTGTTTTTGAAGCATTTTAAAAGCCTGCATGACACTGGCAGATGTCTTGTCAGGTATGCGAATAATCAAGAATTCACGGCTCATGCGCTCAGAAAGCGTTAATAGAACCTGATCATCTTTGGTTTTATGCCCTAGAACAAGATCACATTCCCAATGACCAAATTCATTGCGCTGGTCAATCTCTTTAGGTCGCTCTTCGATGCTTCGTCCCAGCTTTTTCTTGTTTTTGCGAACATGATGGAGCTTGGTATTACGTTTAATTTTTTCAGGCAAATCATAGTTCTTAATTGCAATTAGGCCTTGTTCTACATAGTTGTACAAAGTTCTGGTGCAGACTGTTTGATGATGTGAGAATTCACCGATAGCTAAGCTACGATTGGCACAAACGTCAAGTGACCAGCCGTCCTCAAAAAAATGATTAATGACGTAGCTAATAAAGTTTGCTTTCTTCAAGAAGTCCGATTTACGACCACAGTGACGACGATTAATCTGATAAACGCTCTGACCATGTTCAGCCTTATAGCGCTGCTGCTTGCCATGATAGAGAGAAACAGTACCACGTTTAACCTCATAGCTAATTGTAGAAGGAGAGCAGCCCAATTCGCGAGCAATCGCTCTAATAGAATAACCATCTTTTAAACGGGTTTGGATAACAACCCGCTCTTCAAATGATAAGTGCTTGCCTTTAACGTGCTGATTCATGGTAAAATGTAAAGAGTCCATTTGTGACCTCCAATAGATGTTTTTGTGGATATTAACATTCTATCAAACAGGTCCAGATGGACTTTTATTTTTATAAAGTGTTCAACTTGATTTTACAATCGGCG
>NZ_PCZF01000120.1:0-1186 GCF_002554115.1 Lactobacillus sp. UMNPBX4 | reverse complement strand
GCCGATTGTAAAATTAAATTGAACACTTGATAGAAAATAAAAAGTCCATTTGGACCTGTTTGATAGAATGTTAATAACCACAAAAACATCTATGGAGGTCAAAATGGACTCACTACATTCTATCATGGACAAGCGTAAAAAAGGAACACATCTATCGCTTGAAGAGCGGGTTATTATTCAAACTCGTTTGAAAGATCATTGTTCTTTGCGTTCCATCGCTCGAGAAATTGGCTGTTCCCCTAGTACAATTCACTATGAGATCAAACGAGGGGCTGTTAAGCTGTATCACGGTAAAGTTAAACGTTATAAAGCCCAACAAGGTCAGAGTGTTTATCAAAACAATCGTCGATACTGTGGACGCAAATCGGATTTTCTTAAGAAGCATAAGTTTATTGATTACGTCCAACAGCACTTTTTTGAAGATGGCTGGTCGCTCGACGCCTGCAGTAATCGCTGCACTGCTGTAGGGGAATTTACCAGCAACGATATTGTCTGCACCAGGACGCTTTATAATTATGTCGATCAAGGCTTGTTAAACATCCATAACTATGATTTGCCAGAGAAACTCAAGCGCAATACCAAAATTCATCGCATTCGTAAAAATAAGAAGAAGCTAGGCCGCAGTATTGAACAACGACCACAGGAAGTTAATAAGCGTGATGTGTTTGGGCATTGGGAATGTGATCTTGTTTTAGGCCATAAGACCAAGGACGACGAAGTGCTGCTAACTTTGTCTGAACGCATGAGCCGTGAGTTCCTAATTATTAAAATCCCAGATAAAACAGCTGCTAGTGTAATGAATGCCTTTAAAAGTCTGCGCAAGCAATACAGCGAGCATTGGAACGATATCTTTAAAACTATTACGACTGATAATGGTTCTGAATTTGCGGATCTATCTCAGCTGGAAGATATTTCCAAATCACTAGTTTATTATGCTCATCCATATACTTCTTGTGATAAAGGCACTGTAGAGAGGCATAATGGCCTTATTCGCAGATTCATTCCTAAAGGTGACTATATTCATAACTACTCTCTCCAACAAATCATTAACATTGAAACTTGGTGCAATTCATTGCCAAGAAAGATCTTGGCTTATCATACACCAGATGAAATCTTTGAAAGAGAATTAGATCGCATCTATCAAACAGCCTAAACAAAAGTGTTCAAGTTATTATTGCAATTTACG
>NZ_PCZF01000011.1:0-52947 GCF_002554115.1 Lactobacillus sp. UMNPBX4 | reverse complement strand
ATTCGATCTCTAAAAAAGCACCCTTAATTGTCAATGTCTTAACTTAATGACATTGCTTAATTAAGAAGTTCCTTTTTTAATAATCAGATTAGTCTTGGTAGTTTACCAATTCTAAGTATGATTCAGGCTTAAGTGAAGCACCACCAACTAAGCCACCATCAATGTCAGGCTTTGACATTAATTCCTTAACGTTAGCTGGCTTTACAGAACCACCGTATTGAATACGAACGTTTTCTGCAGTTTCTTCGTTGTACAAGTCCTTAACAGTTTCACGGATAGTCTTGCACATTTCTTCAGCTTGGTCTGATGAAGCAGTCTTACCAGTACCAATAGCCCAGATTGGTTCATAAGCAATAACAAGGTTTGAAACTTGTTCAGCAGTAAGACCATCTAAAGCAGCCTTAATTTGACCAACAACCCAGTCTTCTTGCTTGTTTGCTTCACGGGTTTCAAGTGATTCACCACAGCAAATGATTGGCTTCAAGCCATTAGCAAAGATTGCCTTAGCCTTCTTGTTAATGTCTTCATCAGTTTCGTGGAAGTAACCACGACGTTCTGAGTGACCAATAATTACGTAGTCCATACCCATTTCTTTCAAGACCTTAGGTGAAGTTTCACCGGTGTAAGCACCTTCGTCTTCAAAGTAACAGTTTTCAGCACCGATGTGTAAGTTTGAACCTTTAGCTGCTTTTCTTAAAGCATCAAGGTCAACTGCAGGTGCACAAATAAGTGATTCTACCTTACTTGGATCTGGCAACTTGTCCTTAACAGCGTCAACGAATTCAGTAGTCTGTTCTGGATTCATGTGTAACTTCCAGTTACCAGCAATAATTGGTGTACGGCTCATTAGTCTATTATCTCCTTAACTTAAATTACTTGTCTTGTACGCAAGCGATACCTGGCAATACTTTACCTTCAAGGTAGTTAAGTGAAGCACCACCACCAGTTGAAATGTGGCTGATCTTAGGTGCAATACCCAATTGCTTAGCAGCAGCAGTTGAGTCACCACCACCGATAATAGTGGTTGCGTCAGTAAGATCTGCTAATGCACGACCAACTTCCAAAGTACCTTCTGCGAAGTTAGGCATTTCGAAAGCACCCATTGGTCCGTTCCAAACAACAGTCTTAGCATCCTTTAAGATGTCCTTGAACTTAGCAATAGTCTTAGGACCAATGTCAAGACCCATCATGTTGTCAGGAATGTCATCACCAACAACTTCACGTGAAGCATCGTTTGAGAATTCAGTTGCAGCTACGTTGTCAACTGGAAGAACGATCTTGTCGCCAGCCTTTTCAAGCAATTCCTTAGCAAGGTCTACCTTATCAGCTTCAAATAATGATTTACCGATCTTGTGGCCTTGAGCTGCTAAGAAGGTGTAAGCCATACCACCACCGATTAAGATGTGGTCTGACTTAGGAATCAAGTTGTTAATAACACCAATCTTGTCTGAAACCTTAGCACCACCCAAGATAGTTACAAATGGGTGTACAGGGTTATCAACAGCGTCACCTAAGTACTTGATTTCCTTTTCAAGTAAGTAACCGGCAGCTGCAGGCTTGCCGTTTTCCTTCATTGCAGTAGCTATACCAACGTTTGATGCGTGACTTCTGTGAGCAGTACCAAATGCGTCGTTTACAAACATGTCACCAAGGCTTGCCCAGTATTCGCCAAGCTTAGGATCGTTACCTGATTCACGCTTACCAAAGTCATTGTCGATATCTTGGAATCTAGTATTTTCAAGAACAACAACGTCGCCATCTTTCATGTTGTTGATAGCATCTTCAACTTCTTTACCTTCGTTTGATGGTACAAAAGTTACAGGCTTCTTAAGAAGTTCACTTAAACGTTCAGCAACTGGCTTTAATGATAATTCCTTCTTGTCAGCATCTGACTTAATACGGCCCAAGTGACTAAGCAAAATAGCCTTACCACCGTGTTCAATGATGTACTTGATAGTTGGAAGTGCAGCAACGATACGGTTGTCATCACCGATAACGCCGTCCTTAATTGGAACATTGAAGTCTACACGTACTAAAACCTTTTTGCCTTTAACATCAAGATCGTCAACGATTAATTTAGCCATTATAATCCTCCGATTATTTTGATATTTTTCCTTCAAAAAAAGGCGGAAGGAAGAATCTCCCTCCGCCTTCTCAATTACCACTTAACTATAATCAGTTAATTTAAATTAATGATTAAAGAGTAGCAAAGTGTAATAAAGTACGAACCATTTGGCAAGTGAATGAGTATTCGTTGTCGTACCAAGCAACAGTCTTAACTAATTGCTTGTCACCTGCAGTAGTTACCATAGTTTGAGTTGGGTCAAAGATTGAACCAGCAGTCATGTTCAAAACATCGCTTGAAACAATGTGGTCACCATTGTAAGCAAATGATGGGCTTTCGTACTTCTTCATAGCTTCGTTAACTTCGTCAGCAGTAACCTTCTTGCTCAAGATTGATACTAATTCAGTTTCTGAACCATCTGGAACTGGAACACGTTGTGCGTGACCGTTCATCTTACCGTTCAAGTTAGGCAATACCAAACCGATAGCCTTAGCTGAACCAGTAGTATGAGGAATGATGTTTTCAGCAGCAGCACGAGCGTCTTGTTCCTTACCACTACGAGCAGGACCATCCAAAGTCATTTGAGTACCAGTGTATGCGTGGATAGTAGTCATAGTAGCAACTTCGATACCGAATTCCTTGTCCAAAGCGTTAGCCATTGGTGCAAGTGAGTTAGTAGTACATGAAGCAGCTGAAACAATCTTGTCGTCAGCAGTCAAAGTGTTTTCGTTTACTGAGTAAACGATAGTCTTCAAGTCGTTACCAGCTGGAGCTGAGATCAATACACGCTTAGCACCTGCGTCAAGGTGAGCTTGTGACTTAGCCTTGCTAGTGTAGAAACCAGTACATTCAAGAACAAAGTCAACACCATCGTTCTTAACCCAAGGAATGTTTTGTGCTTGTGGTTCAGCGTATACGTGGTACTTCTTACCGTCAACTACGATAGCATCTTCAGTTGATGAAACTTCGTGGTTGAAAGTACCATGAGTAGTATCGTACTTAAGTAAGTAAGCAAGCATTGATGGAGTGGTCAAGTCGTTGATAGCAACAACTTCGATGTCCTTACTCTTTTCGCCTAAGTCCATAATACGACGGAATGCTAAACGACCGATACGGCCGAAACCGTTAATACCAATTTTAACTGTCATAACCTAAAAGTCCTCCTTTAAGAACTATAAACAACAATTTATTTTAAACGGGATTTTATTTCCCCTTTAAAATCATATTTGAGGCACCCTCATCAGTAATTAACCAGGTTTGATGAGGTGCATTGGGCATATATGCTTTTATTGCTTTGGCTTTTCTTGCACCACATGCAAAAGCAAATATGTGGGGTATTTTATATAGGTTCTCAAACTGTAATCCAACCTGGGTGATACGGTCGACAACCTTGCCTTTTTCATCGAAGAAACACCCGAAACATTCGGTGACGGCCTTCTTTTCACGAAGCTCCGAAAGTCTAATTGAATTATACCCTCTACGCTGCGCCATTTCTTGGGCTAACCCAATACCATGGATCACTGCATCGCTTTGTGAAATATCTTGCAGAACATCCGCAATCGAGGATTCACGTATCAAAGATTTATACGCTGCAGCTGAAACTTGTTCAGGTAAATACAATGTCTTATACGTACCCGAAGTTTTAGCTGCCATTTCTTGGACGATTGTATTACTTTGCGTTTCTACATTTTCGCCCAAGGCTCCTCGACCAGGAACAAATTCTAACTGGCGGTTATTCCCTAAACTAGGAGATAAATACTTAGCAGATTTTGCTAAAGCCGCTCCACCTAGAATTGTAACTATTGAATGACCTAATGGCAAGAGTAAATTTAAAGCTGAACTTAACTCTTCTCCCATCTCTTCATAAACGCGATCTTGCAAATCAGCATTACCTGGTACAATCAAGGTTCTTTCAATCCCTAATTTCTTAGCCAGTGCTAATTCTGTTTCACCCGCATTAAAGAGACGGTCAATCAATGGCCCCGCATCTTGTAATGTTTTCTCGCCCTTTTCAGTTAAAAACATTCCAAAACTTTTAGTTTCAATCAAACCTAATTGACTCAAATATTCAGTTTCGGTTCTAATGTTTCTTTCTGAAAGCCCTAAATGTTGAGCTACACTTCTACGCCCAATCGGCGCATGCAGTGCTATCTGCTCAAGGACAAGATACCTTTGTCGAAGAATCTTTAAGACGTCGGGAACGAGCGCTTCGAGCAAAGAAAAGTCCGAATTCATCGTTCCCTCCTTTCCCTGGGACGCTTAGTGACCACATCTGTGTCGATTGCTGTCCCAGAATACTTAAAAATATAAGAGAAACGTACAACTATTTCAAATTCATACATTTCCCAATCGACACTGTTAGTATAACAATGTATTTTTCGTAATTCAAGAAAAAGATCGACTATTTTAAAAAAAATTGTAAGGCTCACAAAATCATTTCTATTTATATTCTTTTTCTGTTATACTAGAAGCTACATAGTTTGGGTCCTTAGTGTAATGGATCGCACGTAAGATTCCGGTTCTTAAAATCTGGGTTCGACTCCCAGGGGACCCATACAAAAAAGGCTAGAGCAATTGCTCTAGCTTTTTCATTTACTATTAAAACTTACCTGAAGTCAATTCAGCACGTTGTGCAAATTGTACATACAATCTTGAACCAGTTGCTGACATACCTTCAATTTCACGTTTAGTGTTGAAACGGTAATGCTTTTGTGCAGAGCCATTTTCACTTACCTTAAAGATGTTGTCATTAAAGCCAATGAAGAAGTGACCGTCGCCATAAGCAAAGCCTTGAACTGGTGAATTAGAAATAAATCTACCTTCAGTTGCACCAACTTCAGTAGCATTCCAAGTATCACCATCTCTAGTTAACTTCCAGTATTCATAGCAGTTATGACCACCATTGTGGAATAAAGCGTACATAGTATCGTCGCCTACAAAAGTAGCGTTGTGAATGTAACGATTATCTGAAATTCTAAATGTCCAAATCTTGTTAATCTTCATATCGCTCTTGCGAATTTGTAAGATTTCTTCTGAAGCAGGACCATTATTGTATTTATTGTCATTAGCCAATACGTAGATGTAACTTGATGAAGAACCTAATGATTGACCGTGACCCAATTTAATATATGGACTTACTTTAATGTTTTTAGCGTATGACTTAAAAGTGCTCCACTTCATAGTAGTAAGATTTTGTGCAGCATACTTGCTCTTTAATGCATTCAAGTTATATGAAACTAAGTGTCCATATTGACTATTACTGCTTGTAAATAATGAAGTAGTGAAAATACCGCCGTTAACTGTCATACCTTCAGGAATTACACCAACTTGGCCCATTGCATCCCCAGCTTGACCATAACCTAAACTCAAAAATCTAGGTTGGAACAAACGAGTTCTAAGAGTTAAGCCATTGCTCTTAATGGTGTTGCTAGTAGTTTCTGAACGGTATCCATGTGCACGATTCCAGTTTCTAGATGAGCCCTTTGAGCCACCATTCCAAGTAGAAGTAGTCTTAAAGCCCTTCTTCGGAGTAACACTTGGAGAAGCCATATCACCATCATGAACGTCAATATTAACTTCTGCCTTTGCTTTACCATAACTATAGGTTACTTTGTCTGGATTAGTACTTATATACTTTCTAGAAACATGAACCTTATTAGGATTAATTGCAGTACCATGTGCATCTGTAGCGTAGTTAATCGCATCTCTAGTAGGGAAGCTGTAATCACTATTTTTAACTAAGCTTACCTCATTAGCAACAGAGATTTGGTTACGTGCAAAGAATTTTTCACTTACCCAACCAACATTGCGACCATCAACAATAATCTTCCAGAAAGTACCTTTTCTGGTTGATTTAGATTCCTTTGATTGAATTTGACCATGTTTAAAATACTTAGTTGAAGTAAACTTGCCGCTTGGTCCCTTGCTTGAAACATTGTGATAAATTGCATAATTACCATTACCTGCAATTTTAGTAACAGCCTTGCCGTAGCTTTTAGCTTGAACAGTGTTTGCTTGACCATTAATAGTTAATAAACTTCCAGCAAGCAATAAACCAGCTAAAATTAGCTTTTTATTGTTTCTCATTCATTCTTCCTCCTTAAAAAAACAGCATATACTCATATCTTAGCACCAATTCATCAAAAATTGTCTTATATTATTAGAAAAAAATTAATATAAGAACATACTAATGGCATTGTTATATAATGAAAAGACTCACAATTTATATTAGGAGTGTTTTTATGGTCGAATCACAAAATAATTCCAAAAAGATGATGTGGACCACCCTAGCAATGATGGCGTTCTCCACTGTGTGGGGCTTTGGTAACGTTGTTAATGGGTACGTCTACTTTGACGGGACAAAGGTTGTCTTTAGCTGGATCGTCATGTTCCTTCTCTACTTTGTTCCTTATGCCTTAATGGTTGGTGAACTTGGAGCTACCTTCAAGAATGCTGAAGGTGGGGTTTCCTCTTGGGTAAATGCCACTATGGGCGCAAAATGGGCATATTATGCAGGTTGGACTTATTGGGCTTGCCACGTCGTATATATTTCTAGTAAAGGTACCGGTGGCTTAAGAGCTATGGCTTGGGGCATCTTTGGTAACACCAGATGGTACGACGGATTACCTACTGCTTGGACACAATTTGCAACATTAGTTGTATTTTTATTCTTCTGCTGGGTAGCAAGTCGTGGTATTCCTGTATTAAAGGGCTTAGCAACTATCGCAGGTTCTTCAATGTTCATCATGTCAATTTTGTTTATCATCATGATGTTTGCCGCTCCGGCTATTAATCCAGGAGCAGGATTTTACCACATTGATCTTAATTGGAAGAATTTAATGCCAACTTTCAACGTTAAATACTTTACTTCTCTTTCAATCTTAGTATTTGCCGTTGGTGGCTGTGAAAAGATTTCGCCTTATGTTAATAAGGTAAAAGATCCTTCCAAGAATTTCCCTAAGGCAATGATGGCATTAGCAATCATGGTTATGGTATCAGCAATTTTAGGTACCTTTGCCATGGCATTGATGTTTGATCCGAAGGTCGTTAATGCTAATTTGAATGAATATATTTCAAATGGTGCCTACATGGCCTTCCAAAAACTAGGCGAATACTACCATGTTGGTGGATTATTCATGTACATCTACTCATGGTGTAATGTAATTGGTCAATTCTCCACCTTAGTAATTAGTATTGACGCACCGCTTAGAATGCTTTTGGGAAGTAAAGAAGCAAAAGAATTTATTCCTAAAGGTTTATTCAAGCTTAACAAGCATGGTGCTTATATCAATGGTATTTGGATGATCGTTGTTTTATCAGGTGGTTTAATTGCTATCCAAGCATTTGTTCCTAACGCACAAGCTGTAATGGCTCAATTAGTTAAGTTAAACTCAACTACCATGCCACTTCGTTACCTTTGGGTATTTGCAGCTTATATTGCTTTAAGAAAGCATCAAAAATCATTTGAAACCACTTATCAAATGACTAAATCTCAGGGATTAGCTTATACCGCAGGTATTTGGTGTTTCTTAGTTACTGCAGCATGTTGTATTTTTGGTATTTATTCACCAGATCCATTTACATTAATGCTCAATATCTTAACACCAATCATCTTAATCGCATTGGGATTGATTCTTCCTGGTATTAAAAAATATCAAGAAGCAAAGGCCAATTAGATATAGATATAACAAAAAAGACCGTTGACAGCGGTCTTTTTTTATTTTTTAATTTCATTTAGATTAAAAATGAGGTGGAAAAATATGACATTACCTTTTAAAGCTGTTGCAGTTGACATGGATGGGACATTCTTAGATGATCGTAAGCAATTTAATCATGAACAATTTGATCAAATACTTACGGAATTAGAAAAAAGAAACGTTCATTTTATCGTAGCTTCTGGTCGGCCATACACTAGATTAAAGCAAGACTTCGGTGATTTTGCTGAACGCATGGATTTTGTTTCTCTCAATGGTTCTATGCTAGTTGTTAACGGTGAAACAGTTGCTTCTTATCCGCTAAAACGTGAAACTGCTCTTAGTCTACTTAAAGAAGTCAGTGACAAATATGGTAAAGTAGCTCCTATGGTCTTCGAAACCGATGTAGCCTACTTCCACAAAGCTATTCCTAAAACTGAGCGTGACTTCTTAGCATACTTCGCTGGCAAAAGTGCAGTTGTTGATCATTGGTCAGATTTACCCAACAAGGATATCTTGCAAATCACTTTTAGTTTAGACAATTCTAAGGCGCCAGAAATTGAAAAAGAATTCAATGAAAAGCATGAACAAAAAATTTCTGCATTTGGATCTGCTAATACTGCTATTGATACTAATGTTTATGGTATCAATAAAGGCGCCGGTTTAAAGCATTTATTAGCCAAATTAAACTTAACTGGTGATGATCTAATCGCATTTGGTGATGGCGGCAACGATATTGCTATGCTTGATTTTGCAAAATACTCTTATGCTATGGCTAACGGGATGCCAAGTGTTAAAGAACATGCTAAATATATCGCACCTGCCAATACTGAAAATGGTGTCTTCAGGGTCCTACAAAAATATTTAGACGCTGAGAAATAGATATACAAAAAAGGCAATGAACCTAAACGTTCACTGCCTTTTTTAATGAAATAAATTATTTGGTCAACTTTTCTGTACTTTCAAGTAATTCAGCACGTTGAGCTAAATTCATGTAAAGTCTGTTGTTTGAAACAGCGATACCTTCAATTTCACGACCAGTGTGGAATTGATAAGTATCCTTGACTTCACCATTACGAGCAATTTTAGCAATTACATCGTTAAATGCAAGATAGAAGTTGTCATTCTTAGCATCGTATGTGAAACCTTGAGTATAAGTATTTGAAACAATACCAGTCTTAGTTGCACCTACCATAGTTGGATACCAGTTATCACCTTTACGGTTGAATTCCCAGTATTCAGTTTGGTTCTTTTGCTTGTTGTAAAGAGTTGTATACATCTTGTGATCACTTACAATAACACCATCATGGAAGTAACGGCCTTCTGAGTCGCTACCATTCCAGCATTTGAATGTCCAAATCTTATTAATGCTCATATCGCTCTTACGGATTTGAAGCAATTCTTCTGATCTATTGCTCTTATATGATGTCTTATTATCATAGTTAACTACATAAATATACTTATCAGTTGCGCCCATAGCTTGACCGTGACCAATTGGGATATATGGACTTACCTTAATATTTTTAACGTAAGAATTGAACTTCTTTTGAGACATATCAAGCAAGTATTGACCATTAAAAGCATTAGTCAAATGGTTTAAATTATAAGCAATGATGTGACCATTAGAAATTTTAGTACTGCTGAGTAAACTAGTGTAAAGCCAGCCGTCTGACATAGCAATACCTTCTGGAATATGACCTACACGGTTAATGTAATCGTCGTCTTTAATGTCTCTAGCAACACTAAGTAAAACTGGTTGGAAGAAACGAGTCTTAAAGGTCATATTACCATTATCAGTAGTGTAACTGTGCTTTGCTTTATCCGGAGCAAAGTCAGTCTTAGTTACGTAGTTAGATGAACTACCATAGTAAGTCTTCCAAGATTTTAGGTCACCACTAAATGGTTGTGCTGAAACACTATCTGCATCAGCAACGCCTTCTTTAGTACTCTTTCTTACAGTAACTTTTACAGTAGCTTTAGCACTACCATAACTATACTTAACCTTGTAAGTACCTGGTTCAGAACAATCAATTGCATCTTCAGAAATTGTAATATCTTGGGTAGGAATAACGGTTCCCATATAGTTAGTTACATAACTAACTGCATCTTCTGGAGCAAAATCAGAATGACTATTTCTTACTAAACTTACAGTCTTAGGAACAGCAATAGTGTTTCTAGTAAACCAGTTTTGGTTAACATATCCTACTTTACGGCCATTAACATAAATGCGCCAGTAGGTACCGTTTTGAGTTTTAATTCGTTGATCAGATTGAATATGAGCATATTGATAGTCACTGGCATCTGCTAACTTCTTAACAGGCTTACCATTCTTAATGCTCTTATAAACATTGTAATGCTTATTACTACCTACTTTAACCATCAAATCGTAAGAAGTACTGGTTTGAACTGGCTCCTTTTTAGCAGTTGAACTATCTTTAGCTTTGTCTGTTTTAGTAGTTGACTTAGAATTAGCGGCAAAAACAGGATTTGAATAACCCATTAATAAACCAACACTAAGTGCAACAGCTGATGTGGCAGTTAAAATCTTATTTGTATATTTCAAGCTTGTCCTCCTACAATATTACAACAGTATTTTACATAGTTATTATAATATATAAACAATATTCTCAAAAATACAATTTGAATACAAGTAAATCTCTTTATTTGACACTTTTATTACGAAGTGATTTAATTAGCACAGTACTTAAAAGAGTGCTAATTAATACGAAATAAATTTAGGAGGCAAATATATGCTAGTACCTACAGTTATTGAACAAACTGCTCGTGGTGAACGTGCTTATGACATTTACTCACGCTTATTAAAAGATAGAATTATTATGTTGAGTGGCGAAATTAACGACCAAATGGCTAACTCAATTATTGCTCAATTGCTTTTCCTTGATGCACAAGATAACACTAAGGATATTTCACTTTACATTAATTCACCAGGTGGTGTAATTACTTCTGGTCTTGCAATTATGGATACTATGAATTTCATTAAATCAGATGTATCAACTATTGCAATTGGTATGGCTGCTTCAATGGCTTCTATTCTTTTGACTAGTGGTACTAAGGGTAAGCGTTTCGCATTACCTAACTCTACTGTACTTATTCACCAACCTTTAGGTGGAGCACAAGGTCAACAAACTGATATTCAAATTGCAGCTAACGAAATTTTAAAGAGTCGCAAGAAGATTAACGAAATCTTACACGAAACTACTGGTCAACCTTTGGAAAAGATTCAAAAGGATACCGAACGTGATAATTACTTAACTGCTGAAGAAGCTAAGGAATACGGTTTAATCGATGAAATTATGGTTAATAAGAAGAAGTAATCATAAATTATAATCAAAAGAGGATTTGCGTGTGCGAATCCTCTTTTTTTAATCTCTCAAATTTTCAGCCAATTCATGTAACTTTTTGAATCGATGATTAACACCAGATTTTGAAATAGGTCCATCCGGAATTTGATCCGCTACTTCTTTTAAAGTTAATTCTGGATGAGCTAATCTAAAACGTGCTAAAATCTGTAACTTTTCTGGTAAGCTGTCGATTCCTTTTTCTTTTTGAATCAACTGAATATCTTCTACCTGTTTTGCAGAAGCGGAAGCCGTCTTTTTCATATTAGCTGTATCACAATTAACCAAGCGATTAACCGAATTACGCATGTCTCGCATGATTCGTAAATCTTCAAAATTTAGCATAGCATTTAATGCTCCAACTACATGCAAAAAATCTCCGATTTTAGCTGCTTCCTTAAGGTAGACAATGTAACCTCGACGACGTTTCGTCATCTTAGCATTCAAATAAAAATACTCATTCATCAACTTAGCTAAATCTTCATTATGATCTTCATAAGTTGAATAAATTTCTAAATGATATCTACTAGTCTCAGGATTATTAACGCTACCGCCAGCTAAAAAAGCACCTCTAAGATAAGACATTGCACCTTCCCGTGACTTCATAATTCTCTGTGGAATTCTGGTAACTAATCCTCGAGCAGGATCCCAAATATTTAAGTTTTCCAATATTTCTTGCACGTCACGATTAAGTCGAACTAGATACTGATTATTCTTTTTTAATTTCATCTTACGAGAAACAATCAATAATGGTTCAATTCCATATGCAACTTTAATCAGTTTAAAAATTCTTCGTGCAATAGCGGGATTTTCTGTAGTGATATCTAGACTAAATTGATGATCATGAAGATTTAAAACCCCATTCATTCGCAAAAAAGCAGCTAACTCTGCTTTAGCATGCTCTGGATGCACCTCAAGCGAAGTTAGCTCCTTTTTGACTTCACTAGCATAACTAGCCATTATTTTCCTTCATTCTTTTACGTGACATTGCTTCAAATGCCAAATTCATTATTTCCTTTGCTACTTTTTCTCCATCATGAAAGACCAACCCGTGTCGTTGATCAATAAAATCATCGGTAATAACACGACAATTTTGCGCTCTCAAACCATTAAAGTCATTCTTAACAGGTTCAAGATATGCATCATAATCCTCTGGGTGGAATTTACTCATATCAATTTTAGCTCCGTTAACTAAAGCTGTATTGATATAGTTTCCACCTAAGTGACGATTGATTACCTCCACGTGCTCTGCATCGCTAAAGTGATCAGTTTCTCCACGTTGAGTCATGATATTACAAATATAAACTACTTCAGCCGGGGTTTCTCGAACCGCTTCACCTAAATTAGAAATCATCAAATTAGGCAAAATAGAAGTAAATAAACTACCTGGACCTAAGACAACTGCATCTGCCTGCATTATCGAAGCTAAAACAGGTAAAACTGCTTTAGGTGTGGCATTCGAATTAGTATCTGTTACCCAAACACGTTTGATTCTTTTATCTTTTGAGGTAATCTCCGTTTCCCCGGCTTCCGTGGTACCATCAATAAACTCGGCGTTTAACGTTAAAGGTTCGTTAGATGCTGGAAAGACGTGGCCGTCGACCTTCATCATTTTAGATAAAGATTGAACAGCATCAAAAATATTCCCATGCATTTCATTCAAAGCTGCAATGATCAAGTTACCAATAGCGTGGCCTGAGAAGAATGCATCAGATGAATCAAACCGATATTGAAAAATGTCTTTTTCTTCTTGTGGCAAATCACTTAAAGAAACTAACACATTTCTAATATCACCCGGTGGAACAACGTTAATAAAATTTCTGATAGAACCAGATGAGCCACCATCATCGGATACCGTAACAATGGCAGTAATTTCCGCATTTTGATCTTTCAATGCATTTAGAATAACTGGTAACCCAGTACCACCACCGATAACTACTACCCGCGGACGTCTGCCTTTAATTACGCGCACAATTCGCGTTTCTCCATATGACATCGCGATATACCTACTTTCTAATGTAGCGACTTACCTCACGGTGAGTTATATCAACTGGATATTTTTTGGATAAGTCACGAGCAAGTTGTTGTGCAATTGATACACTACGATGTTGACCACCAGTACAACCAATTGCAATTGTCAATTTTTCTTTTCCTTCTTTAATATAACCAGGAATAGCGGTTTCTAATAAATCCAATAATTTTTGATAGAAAACCAGTGTCTCTTCTTTATTCATTACATAATCAAAGACACGCTTATCTAATCCTGTGAATGGACGCAACTCCGGAATATAGAATGGATTAGGCAAAAAACGCACATCCATTACAATATCCGCATCAATTGGCATGCCATACTTAAAACCGAATGACATTACTTCAATTGAAAATGGCTGACGCTTACGGTCACTGAAAGTATTAATTAACTTCTGTTTTAAATCTTTAGTAGATAAATTAGACGTATTAATGATGTAATTTGAACGATTTTTGATTGGCATCAAAATACGACGTTCTTCTTGAATGCCATCTAACAAACGTCCCTTACCATTATTAGCTAGTGGTGGAAGCCGTCTAGTTTCCTTGTAACGTGCTACTAACACATCATCTGAAGCATCTAAAAAGAGAATAGTAGCTTGAACGTTGCTATTATCTTCGAGTGAATTTACCTCATCTAATAAATCTGTATAAAAAGTTTTAACACGTAAATCAATTACTACTGCTACCTTATGGAAATCATTTGAATTATTAATTAAATCCCAAAAGCTTCCCAATAATGTTGGTGGCAAGTTATCAACTACGAAGTAACCCATATCTTCTAAATCATGAGCCACAACAGTTTTGCCTGCCCCACTCATTCCTGTAACAATTAATAATTGTTTCTTATCATCAGCCATTGTTAGCCCTCCTTCTGTAAATTATATCATACCGGGTGTTCCATTATAGTGCAAAAAAAAGAGACCATCGCAGCCTCTTTTTCATAATTATTAACGGTGCATAAATGCAACGACTATTTCATTGATACCAAATACTAACAACCAAAATGCAACTAACCATACTAAACTCAAAGCTGCAAAAAGTGGGTTAAAGATCAAGAAAATAGCAATAACTAAACTTAGAATGTTCAAAACTAAGTTAAAGATAAAGTATCCTGTTGAAAAGTCACGCAAGTGCCATGAAAAGACAATTCCGACAGCTGAGTCGACAAAGAACCAAATTGCAAATAAATATGCAATGGTCAATCCACCAATATCATATGAGCATAAGAACAAAATACCCACAATGATATCTAAAATACCTGAAATAAGTGCTACCCAACTACGTGCAAAGAAAGCACGAAAACGTGAATAACCAGCAAGCCATACTAAACCTTGCAAAATTGACAAAATACCAAAGATTAATACAAATGCATGCAATCCCTTGGCTGGATGTCTAAGAAGCAAAAAAGCAACAACAACCATTAATACACCAGCGATAAAGGCGCCCCAATCGAAGCCATGATTATCTCTAGAACTTGAAAAAATGTCCATTATTCGTCCTCCTTGGTGCCTATTTTACACTTATTCGAGGATAAAAACACTTACGCATTACTTTTTATTTTCCGCATCCCTAGTTAACTTAGTATCACGCTTTAAAACTGGCTTTAAATATTGACCAGTATAGCTTTCTTTCACCTCCGCTATTTCTTCAGGCGTTCCTGTAGCAACAACGTTACCGCCACCTTCACCTCCTTCAGGTCCTAAATCAATAATCCAGTCAGCGTTTTTAATCACATCTAAATTATGTTCAATTACTAGAACAGTGTTTCCTTCATCAACTAAGCGCTGCAAAACTTCAAGCAAACGTTTAATATCATCGGTATGCAGACCTGTCGTTGGCTCATCCAAAATATAGAAATTCTTACCAGTTGATAATTT
This sequence comes from Lactobacillus sp. UMNPBX4, assembly GCF_002554115.1. Lineage (NCBI taxonomy): Bacteria > Bacillati > Bacillota > Bacilli > Lactobacillales > Lactobacillaceae > Lactobacillus > Lactobacillus sp. UMNPBX4. The sequence goes on along the minus strand of NZ_PCZF01000011.1, from coordinate 37,922 downwards.
CTGCAATTCTGCAGCCAACTTCATTCTTTGGGCTTCCCCACCTGATAAAGTTGTAGCAGATTGACCTAATTTAACATAGCCTAAACCTACATCAACAATAGTCTGCAATTTACGTGCAATTTTAGGAATATTTTCAAAGAACTTGCATGCTTCATTAATTGTCATATCAAGCACTTGAGCAATATTCTTTTCACGATAAGTTACTTCCAAGGTTTCTGAATTATAACGACTGCCATGACAAACTTCACATGGGACATACACATCTGGCAAGAAATTCATTTCGATCTTAATAATTCCGTCACCATGACATGCTTCACAGCGGCCGCCTTTAACATTAAATGAAAAACGAGCCTTAGTATAACCTCTCATTTTAGCTTCATTTGTTTGAGCAAAAAGCGTACGAATATCATCGAAAACGCTAGTATAAGTAGCCGGATTACTACGTGGGGTACGTCCAATAGGACTTTGATCAATATCGATAATTTTTTCAATATTTTTATAGCCACGAATTGACTTATATTTACCTGGCTTAGTTGAATTATGGTTTAACTTTTGCGCTAATGCTCGCTTTAAAATCATATTAACTAAAGTTGACTTACCTGAACCAGAAACACCACTCACTACGACAAATTTTCCTAAAGGAAAATCAACGTTAATATTCTTTAAATTGTTTTCTTGTGCACCGGTAATAGTGATCTTCTTACCATTACCCTTGCGGCGTTTTAATGGCACAGGAACAAACTTTTTTCCCGACAAATATTGACCAGTCAAAGACTTAGGATTTTTCTCCACTTCTTCTGGTGTACCTTGAGACATTACCTTACCGCCGTAAACGCCGGCGCCTGGTCCCATATCAATCAGATAATCGGCTTGGCGCATAGTCTCATCATCGTGTTCAACCACAATCAAAGAATTGCCTAAATCACGCATTCTCTTAAGTGAAGCAATCAAACGATCATTATCACGTTGATGAAGTCCAATTGAAGGTTCATCTAAAACATACATAACTCCTGATAAGTTAGAACCAATCTGAGTAGCCAAACGAATACGTTGAGCTTCTCCACCAGATAAAGTATTGGCAGAACGAGAAAGGGTCAAATAATCTAATCCAACGCTGTCTAAGAATGAAAGACGATCACACACTTCTTTCAAAATTGGTTTAGCAATTACAGTTTCTTGTTCACTTAATTTGACGCTCTTAAAGAAATCTAAGGATTTATTGATTGAAAGTTCAGAAGCTTCAGCGATATCCTTGTCCATTACCTTTACAGCCAAAGCTTTTCCATTTAATCGCTTACCGTGACAAGTTGAACAAGTCAGCTCTGTCATATACTTGCCCATCACATCGCGCATAAATTTGGACATTGGATGTTTATAGCGTCTTTCAACATTATCCATTACCCCTTCAAAAGGCTGGGTTGTGTCATTAACGCCAAAATCCCCTGTAACATGAAATTTCACTGGCTTAGTTGAACCGTGAAGAATCGTTTCTCTTTGCTTTTTAGTTAATTTATTAAAAGGCTTGTCCATTGGAATATCAAGTGCTGCACAAGCTTGTTCTAACATTTCAGTGTAATAATTAGACGTCTTCCATGGAGCTAACGCACCTTCTGCCAAAGTTTTGGTCTTATCAGGTACAACCAAATCTTCATCAACGGCTAAATTCATCCCTAATCCATCACAATCAGGACAAGCACCAAATGGCGCATTAAATGAAAATAGTCTTGGCTCCATTTCGCCTACTGTAAAACCACACTTAGGGCAAGCATAATATTCAGAGAAGTTAAGCATCTCCCCGCCAATAACATCAACATTCATGTAGCCATCAGATAAACGAAGAGCTGATTCAATTGAGTCAAACAAACGAGATTTAATACTATCTTTCACGATTAAACGATCCACAACAATATCAATATTATGTCGCTTATTTTTAGCTAAATTAAACTCTTCTCCAATTTCGTGCATCTCACCATCAACAATAACACGAACATATCCAGCACGTTGTACTCGTTTAAAAACTTCCTTGTGTTCACCGCGTTTAGCACGAACAACGGGAGCTAACAATTGGATTTTAGTTCTTTCGGGTAAAGACATGATTCGGTCTACCATTTGATCAACCGATTGTCGTTCAATCAAAGTTCCATCATTCGGACAAATTGGATGACCTACACGAGCCCATAAAAGACGTAAATAATCATTGATTTCGGTTACTGTTCCGACAGTTGAACGTGGATTATGTGATGTGGTTTTTTGATCAATTGAAATAGCGGGATTCAACCCATCGATTGAATCAACATCTGGTTTATCCATCTGGCCCAAGAATTGTCTAGCGTAACTAGAAAGTGATTGTACATAGCGTCTTCTACCCTCTGCATACAAGGTATCAAAAGCTAAAGAACTCTTTCCAGAACCTGATAGACCAGTAACTACTACTAATTGGTTTTTAGGAATAGTTATATCAATATCCTTTAAATTATGTTCTCGTGCACCACGAATAACGATCTTATCATTTACCATTAAAAGCTTTCCCCTTTTTTGTCTTTGGTTTTCTAGATGACTTTTGTAAATCGATAATAGCATCCCGTAAGTTTGCTGCCTCTTCAAAGTCCAACTTTTTAGCGGCTTCCTTCATCTGCTCTTGCAAATTCTTAATCATCGTCTTCTTTTGACTAGCAGTCAATTCATCGAAGTTCAAATCAGCAAAACTATCAGACTTTTTATCTTTATCATCACTTGATGGCTTCGTAATAGAAATTACATCTTGAACAGGCTTGATAATTGTCTTAGGTGTAATTCCATGTTCTTTATTAAACTCTTCTTGAATCTTACGCCGTCTCTTAGTGGCATTGATTGCGGCTCTCATAGAATCAGTAATCGTATCGGCATACATAATTACTTCACCATTTGCATTACGAGCCGCACGACCCATTGTTTGAACTAGCGGACGATATGCACGCAAAAAGCCTTCTTTATCTGCATCCAAGATAGCTACCAGTGAAACTTCTGGCACATCAATACCTTCACGTAACAAGTTAATTCCGATTAACACATCAAATTTACCTAAACGTAAATCACGCAAGATTTTCATTCGCTCAAGTGTCTTAATGTCAGAGTGCAAATATTGCACTTTGATTCCCAGATCCTTTAAGTAATCTGTCAGATCCTCTGCCATCTTTTTGGTCAAAGTAGTAACAAAGACTCGTTCATTGCGATCAATCCGTTTATTAATTTCGCCAACTAGATCATCGATCTGCCCTTCAATCGGCCTTACTTCAATCTTCGGGTCTAGTAAGCCTGTTGGTCGAATAATTTGTTCAACCTTATGATCAGTTCGCTCTAATTCATAATCACCTGGCGTAGCAGAAACATACAGTATTTGATGAACATGCTTTTCAAATTCAGATAACTTAAGTGGACGGTTATCAAGCGCTGATGGTAAACGGAAACCATAATCAATCAACGTCTGCTTACGATTGCGGTCACCATTATACATCGCACGAATTTCGGGCATAGTCGCATGCGATTCATCAATTAAAATCAAGAAATCATCAGGGAAGAAATCTAGCAAAGTATAAGGCGGTTCTCCAGCTTTTCTACCTTCCATGTGACGAGAATAATTTTCAATTCCGTTAGTATAGCCAACTTCACTCATCATTTCCATATCATATGTAGTACGTTGCTTAATTCTCTCGGCTTCAAGTAGCTTGCCTTCGCCTTCAAACTTCTTTACCTGAATTTTCATTTCTTTAGAAATCTCTTTAAGCGCGCGCCGCAATTGTTCATCATTAGTCATAAAGTGCGTAGCTGGGAATAAAGAGATACTTTCTCTTTCACCAATTACTTCTCCAGTCAAAGAGTCAATTTCAACAATGCGATCTATTTCATCCCCGAAAAATTCGATACGATAAGCATGATTCGAGTTACCAGCTGGGAAAATCTCTACCACATCGCCGCGAACACGGAAACGTCCCCGTTGAAAATCGATATCGTTGCGGTCATATTGCAAGTTTACCAAATCACGCAATAATACATTACGATCATATTCTTGACCTTCATGAATCATCAAAACGCTACGGGCATATTCTTTAGGATCACCTAAACCATAAATTGACGATACAGAAGCTACGACAATAACATCGTTACGCTCCATTAAAGCTGAAGTAGTGGCGTGTCGCAACTGATCGATTTCATCATTGATAGCCGAATCCTTTTCGATATAAGTATCGGATTGAGGAACATAAGCTTCTGGCTGATAATAATCGTAGTAAGAAACAAAATACTCAACTGCATTATGAGGAAAGAAACTTTTAAACTCGCCATAAAGTTGACCTACTAAAGTTTTATTATGCGTAATTACCAAAGTGGGCTTATTCAAGTTAGCAATAATATTGGCCATAGTAAAAGTCTTACCAGTACCAGTTGCACCCTCCAAAATTTGTTCTTTATAGCCTTTTTTAAAGCCAGCAGTTAATTTATCAATAGCCTGCTCCTGGTCTCCAGCAGGTTTAAATTTAGATACTAATTCAAATTTGCGATCTTTTTGTCGTTTAATCATGGTCAAAAACTCCTCATGAAAAAAGTTGGACCAAATTGTCCAACTTTCTAATTAGTATTTATATTTTACTACCACGAACGTGTTTTCGCACGAAATATGCCCATTTTATTTAAGAAGTTCAGCTAAAGCTGCTTGGTAGTCTTGTGCAGCCTTCTCTGCAGTTGCGATATCCTTCTTATTTACACCAACATAAGCCTTGATAACTGGTTCAGTACCTGATGGACGAAGAGCAACCCAAGTTTCATCATCTAAGAAGTACTTCAATACGTTTGATTCTGGGAATTCTTCAAGTGGTGTAACATTACCATTTTCAATAGTTTCTTTCTTCAAGAAGTCTTGAATCTTGTTAACTTTGACACCATTGATTTCGCTTAAATGTTCATCACGCAACTTGCTCATGAGGGCTGCCATCTTCTTTTGACCGCCGATACCTGGCATTTCGATAGCCTTGGTAATTTCATAAGCTACACCGTACTTCTTCCAGATTTCTTGCAAGCCATCAAAAACAGTCATGTCCTTAGAAGCATAGTAACTAGCAACTTCGGCAAACATCAATGCACCTTGCATAGCATCCTTGTCTCTAGCAAATGGTTTGAATAAGTAACCATAACTTTCTTCAAAGCCCATGAGGAACTTAACATCGCCAGCCTTCTTCATGCGGTCAACTTCTTCACCGATATACTTGAAGCCAGTCAAAACGTGTTTAGTCTTAATGCCAAAATCTTCTGCAATCTTAAATGGTAAAGCACTTGAAACAACTGAAGTAACGATTTCATAATCGCTAGTCAACTTGCCACTTTCTTTCATATGAACAAGCAAGTAGTAAGCCATCAAAGTAGCAATTTGGTTACCAGTCAAAACTTGGAAGTCGCCATCAGATTTTCTAACAGCTGCACCCATTCTATCAGCATCTGGATCAGTAGCAATGATTACGTTAGCATTAACTTCATCAGCTAATTTAAATCCAGGCTTGAAGACATCACGATATTCCGGGTTAGGCTTAATTGTAGTTGGAAATTCTGGGTCAATGATTGATTGACTAGGAACTGGAATTACATTGTCAAAGCCACCTTGTCTAAAGGCACGATCATAAAGCATCTTACCTGTACCATGAAGTGGTGTGTAAATAATCTTTAACTTATCAGCATTTGCTTTAACCATTTCAGGATCAACCGTTACTTGCTTTAATTCATTCAAATAGTCTTCATCAACATCTTCACCGATTAATTGCAAAGTACCATTTGCCCGTAATTCTTGGACAGGTGCTGCCTTTACACTAAAAATGTCAGTTACTTTTTGAGCATATGCAAATAAACGATCTGCGTTTTCTGGTGCCATTTGTGCACCATCTTCACCATAAACCTTGTAACCATTATATTGCTTAGCATTGTGAGAAGCAGTGATATTAATACCTGCAAAAGTATGCAAATGACGAACAGCATATGAAAGTTCAGGTGTTGGTCTTAAATCATCAAACAAATATACGTGAATCCCGTGTGCACCTAAAATACGTGCTGCATGTTCCGCAAATTCTCTTGAGTGATATCTTGAATCAAATGAGATAGCTACACCGCGCTTTTTAGCTTCTTCACCATTTTCATCAATCAATCTTGCTAAGCCTTCAGTAACTCTGCCAACTGTAAAAAGATTGATTCTATTAGTTCCGGGTTCAAGACGACCTCTCATTCCGGCAGTTCCAAAATTGATATCTTGACCAAAGGCATCTTCAATCCATTTTTCATCTTTACCTAAAGTATCTAATTGATCCTTTAAATAATCAGGTAAATTATTAGCATTTTGCCATTCTTCAAAAACTTCTTTTGCGTTCATATTTTCCTCTATTCATCAAAATAAATACGTATCGGATTTTAAAGCTGTCTTTAACTTTTTATTATCTAGTAACAATTATAAAACTTCTGCTTTATTAATTTAACGCTTTAACTACTAAAAAGTCATTTTTTTATTTCATTTTTAGCTGGAATGACTCTGTCTTTTCTGATCTATATTATTAACAATAAAAGACATGCTCATCTGAACATGTCTTTTCATCCTTATTTTATTAAAAATTAAAGGCGAATTTCTGGCTTAGGATCTCTGCCCATCATTTGCTTAATTTCTTCAGCTACATCAGTGTTTTCGTAAAGAACACGGTAAATAGCTTCACAAATTGGCATATCGATGTTCTTTTCTTCGCTAAGTTCATGAACGGCTTTAACAGTAGTTGCACCTTCTACAACTTGACCCATGTTTTCAAGAACGTAATCTAAGCTCTTGCCTTCACCGATTTGTTTACCGGCACGCCAGTTACGTGAGTTAACTGAAGTACAAGTTACGATCAAGTCACCAATACCTGATAAACCACTAAAAGTCATTGGCTTAGCACCAAAGTAGTTAACACCTAAACGAGTAATTTCAGCTAAACCTCTAGTCATAAGTGCTGCCTTAGCATCATCGCCGTAGCCTTGTCCTACTAAAATACCAGCTGCAATGGCGATAACGTTCTTAACGGCACCACCAACTTCTACACCAACTAAATCATCATTTGTGTAGAAACGAACATAATCATTTGAGAAAATCTTTTGAACTTTCTTAGCATTTTCTTCATCAGTTGAAGCACATGCAATAGCAGTTAAATCTTTTTGAGCTACATTTTCAGCATGACTTGGACCTGAAATAGCTACGATCTTATCTTCATCATTTGGATAAACTTCTTCAGTCAAGATTTCTGAAATAAGCTTCTTAGTACCTGGTTCAATACCTTTAGTTGCAGTAACTAAAAGTGGCTTAGCACCTGTCTTGTCCAATACCTTACGTACATTCTTAGCAACAATTCTTACTGCCTTAGTTGGTAAAACAAATAAAACTAATTCTGCACCATCAAGTGCTTCTTCAAGGTCTCCAGTAGCCTTAGTAGTTTCATTTAATTTCCAATCTTTCATGTAGTGACTATTGGTATGAGTTTTATTAATTTCTTCGTTAACACTATCAATGTTACCGTAAAGAGTCACATCGTTTCCGTTATCGGCTAACATTGAACCTAAAACTGAACCCCATGAACCATTACCTAAAACTGAAATCTTTGTCATTTTTTCTCTCAAACTTTCTATATTGAAATTTTTATCTAAACTAATCTCTTGTATATGGATATTTTAACCCACTGCCTTGCAAATACCACTTTGGTTTAACTACTTTACGACGATAAATCCATAAAATAATTGTTGCAATAAATAAAACCAAGCTCAGTGCCTGCGATACACGAATCATTCCAAAAGCATACAAACTATCCGTTCTCAGACCCTCGACAAAGAATCTTACTACACTATACCAAAGAAGATAAGTCATGAAAACTTCTCCTTGTTTAAAGACATGTTTTCGATGACGCAGAGCCAGAATTAAAATTAATCCTATCAAGTTAAAAAAAGACTCATAAAGAAAAGTAGGTTGATAATATGTCCCACCTATTTTCATCTGCTGAATAATAAACTCAGGCAAATGAAGACTTTGTAAAAAATGAAGGGTAGTTGGACCACCATGAGCCTCTTGATTTACAAAATTACCCCACCGACCTAAAATTTGAGCGGCCATTACACCAGGTGTAATAATATCTAGCATCAAAAAAGGTGGCAACATTCTTTTGTAACAAAAAATCAAGAGTACTATTAATCCTGCAATTAATCCGCCATAGATGGCAATTCCACCATGCCAAATAGCAATAATTTGATCTGGATGTTGAGAATAATAACCCCATTCAAAAATTACGTAATATATTCTAGCACCTACATAGCCTAATGGCACGGCCCATAAGAGTAAATCAATAAAATCATCACTGATTATTTGTCTCTTCTTTCCTTCCTCAATGGACATCCACGCAGCAAGTACGATTGCTACGGCCATAATAATACCGTACCATTTTACGCTTAAATTTCCTAATTGAAATGCAACTGGATTAATTACCATATTAATCATTATGATGTGGCTCCTTGTTCGTATCCTCTTTTGAATGTTCTGAAATTAAACTGGTCAAATTATTATCAAAAGTTTGTGCAGCATCGTAACCCATTTGCTTAGCTCTAAAGTTCATCGCAGCTACTTCAATAATACTTTCAATGTTACGTCCGACCTTAACTGGAATATTAACCTGTGGAATAGGGACGTTGCAAAGCGTACGTGCATTTTCTTCAAAGCCTAAACGATCATAGTTAGCCTTAGGATCCCAGTTAACCAAGTTAATTACCAATTGAATCTCAGTTCTGCTCTTAACAGCACCGGCACCAAATAAGTTCATTACATCAATGATCCCGATACCTCTGATTTCCATCAAATGACGCAAAATCTTCGGAGCTTCACCTACAACAGTGTTGTGATCTTTTTGGAAGGCATCTACTCGGTCATCCGCAATCAAACGGTGGCCTCTTTGAACCAAACCTAAAGCCGTTTCAGATTTACCAACACCAGAAGCGCCGGTTAGCAGGACACCCATACCTTTAATTTCAACCAAAACTCCGTGAATACTAGTTCTTTTAGCTAAACGCGCACGTAAATATTCAGTCAAAATACTTGAAATATAGGTGGTTGATTCTCCAGTCCGCAAAATTGGAATCTGAGCTTCTTCTGCGGCTTCCGCTAATTCTTTAGGCACAGGTAAAGAACGTGATATCAAAAAGCATGGTGTAGCCTTAGTAGCCATTTTATTAAATACATGCATTCTAATATCGTGGTCTAATCTAGCAGCATATGAGATTTCAGTACGACCCAATAATTGAATACGTTGTGCAGGATAAAAATCAAAGTATCCCGTTAACTCCAATCCTGGACGATAAATATCAGAAACATATATTTCATCATCTTTAATATATTCATGTCCTTGATACACCTCAAGAATACTTTTATTGTCTTCAATTAATTTGCTTAATTTTACTGCATCGGCCATAGTTTTTTACCTCCCAACTATTTATCGATATCTTTTGTAGTCACATTTTTAGCTTGTTTGCGGGGACGGGATTGTGACTGAGTGGAATTAACATTTTTAAACCAATCATAGTAATTACCACTACTTGGCATATTATTCTTATTTTTTCTTCCCGTAAACCCAATCAACCAAATAATTGCGATTGCAATTAAAGCGACTGGCAACAATAGAATAAATGCTTTAAAAAAGACAAATAATAAACTTAATATGATTAACGCTATTAAAACTAACGTTACAATGCCTAAAAAACTCATCTTTCATTTACTCCGGATTTTCTTGACTAAGAAGCCATTGCAAATATGAATAAATAAATGGCTGCAGTTTTCCATCCATTACGCCATTAACATCTGCAGTTTCATATCCTGTGCGTAAATCTTTAACCAAGTTATATGGATGGAAAACGTAAGATCTAATTTGAGATCCCCAACCGATTTCTTTTTGATCACCTTTTAAAGCCTGCTTTTGCTTCCGCTTCTTCTCCTCTTCTAAGTGAAAAAGCTTTGCTCTCAATTCATTCATTGCAGTTTCACGGTTTTGAAGCTGCGAACGCTGAGCCTGAGAAGTAGTCACAATGCCTGTAGGCAAGTGAGTAATTCTTACCGCACTAGAAGTTTTGTTAATGTGCTGTCCACCAGCACCACTAGAACGATAAACATCAACTCGTAAATCTTTAGGATCAATATCAATTTGAATACTGTCATCTATTTCAGGAATCACTTCTACTGAAGCAAAAGAAGTGTGCCGTCTTTTGGCCGCATCAAAAGGTGATATTCTAACCAATCGGTGAACTCCATTTTCTGATTTGAGCATCCCATAAGCATTTTTGCCGCTTATTCTAACGCTTACGCTCTTAAGTCCAGCTTCTTCACCAGGTTCATAATCATTAATCTCAAACTTAAAACCTGCTGCATCACAATATCTTTGATACATCCGGAAAAGCATTTGACCCCAATCCATCGCTTCAGTACCACCGGCACCTGGGTGGATTTCAAGGAGTGCATTATGACTATCGTATTTACCTGATAACAATAAGTCTAATTCATAATTATGAAACGCTTCTTGCAGATTTTTTAAATCAGTTTCTACTTCTTGATGCAAATCTGGATCTGGTTCTTCACGTAAAAGTTCAAGCGCAGTGGTTTCATCTTCATAGCCCTGTTGCAATTTCAAAAACGAATCACGTTTTTCTTTTAACAGATTATTGTCACTAATTAATTTTTGCGCTTTCTCTTGATCATTCCAAAAATCCGGTTCAGCCATCTTTGCTTCATTTATTTCGATGCTTTCATCAATTGCATCTAAGTCAAAGAGACCCCCTAAAGTGATCTAGGCGTTTCTTTAATTCGTCTAGCACACTTTGAATTTCACTAATTTCCATTTAAACTCAATTCCCTTTACTAATAATTGCAAAAAAAGGGAAGCTGTTAACTCCCCTCTTTCTTTATTAACGACTAAGATTTTGTCTAATTTCAGCCTTCATGAACAAACGAGTTACATCAAATTCAATATTTGAAATCATTTCTTCAAACATTCTGTAACCAGAATCTTGATATTCAACAAGTGGATTAAGTTGTCCATAACCACGAAGTCCAATTGATTGACGCAATTGATCCATTGCATCAATGTGATCAGTCCAGCGATCATCAACAACACGTAAGATAACAACTTTTTCGAATTCAAGCATTTGACTAGGATCGCCTAATGCCTTTTCCTTATCTTCAAAGTTCTTTTCCACAATGTCGTATAACTTCTTCTTTAAGTCCTCGACACTAATAGTCTTAAAGTCAATTGAATCTGTAACTTGTTCAGAAGTTAAACTTGAAGAAATAAAGTCGCGCAATGAATCAAGACGCCATTCGCTTCTATCGCCTTGAGTAAACATATCAACTTGACTATCAATTGTACGGTGAATCATCGGAACTAAAACATTCTTTAATGATTTATCAGCATTAATTACTTGCATTCTTTCACCGTAAATAATTTCACGCTGAATACGCATAACATCATCGTATTGCAAAGTTTGCTTACGAGTATCGTAGTTGTTACCTTCAACACGCTTTTGAGCTGATTCAACTTGGCGAGTGATTAAACGACTTTCAATTACCTTATCATCATCATTGTCTGATAAACGATCCAAGAAGTCTTTAACACGGTCTCCACCGAAACGCTTCATCAAGTCATCTTCAAGTGATAAGTAGAAACGAGTGTAACCTGGGTCACCCTGACGACCAGAACGACCACGAAGCTGGTTATCAATACGACGTGATTCGTGACGTTCAGTACCAATTACGGCTAAACCGCCAAGTTCCTTAACACCAGGCCCAAGCTTAATATCAGTACCACGACCAGCCATGTTAGTAGCGATAGTAACAGCTCCACGTTGACCGGCATTCATAATAATTTGAGCTTCTTTTGCGTGATTCTTAGCGTTTAAAACAGCATGTGGAATACCTGCTTCATCAAGCAAATTACTCAATCTTTCTGAACTCTCGATGGCTACAGTACCAACTAGCACAGGTTGACCTTTAGCATGGCGCTTCTTAATTTCTTCAACTACAGCATGGAATTTTGAATCCAAAGTTGGATACAAAATATCAGGCATATCTTTTCTAGCAATTGGACGGTTAGTTGGAATTGTGATTACCTGCATATTGTAGATTTCACGAAATTCTTCTTCTTCAGTCTTAGCAGTACCAGTCATACCAGATAACTTCTTGTACATTCTGAAGAAATTCTGGTAAGTAATTGTAGCTTGCGTCTTTGATTCTTCTTGAATCTTAACGCCTTCCTTAGCTTCAATTGCTTGGTGTAAACCGTCTGAGTAACGACGTCCTTCCATTACACGACCAGTGAATGAGTCAACGATTAAAACTTCGCCGTCTTGAACAACGTAATCGATATCCTTAAGCATGATGTAGTTAGCACGAAGAGCTTGATCGATGTGGTGAACCAACTTTTGGTTTTCAACATCATATAAGTTTCTTAAACCAAAGTGCTTACATGCCTTTTCAATCCCAGTTCTAGTAAGAGAAATGGTCTTGGTTGGCCAATCGATCTTATAATCGCCATGATCTTCGTCATCATCTGCATCGTCATCGCTCTTATCTTCAGATAAAGTCTTAACAAAGCGATCTGCACGAATATAGTCACTATTTGCTTGTTCAGCTTCACCAGAAATAATCAAAGGTGTTCTAGCTTCATCAATCAAAATTGAGTCAACTTCGTCGATGATGGCGTAATTAAGTGGACGTTGTACCATTTGCTCTTTATAAACAACCATGTTGTCACGCAAATAGTCAAAGCCTAATTCTGAATTAGTTGAATAAGTAACATCACAATTATAAGCTTCACGCTTTTCATCTGGAGACATTGAATTTAAGTTCAAGCCCACAGTTAAACCAAGCCACTTATAAAGTTGACCCATTTCCTCTTCGTCACGACTTGAAAGGTATTCGTTAACAGTAACAACGTGTACACCCTTGCCTTCAAGCGCATTTAAGTATACAGGCATGGTTGCTGTCAAAGTCTTACCTTCACCAGTCATCATTTCGGCAATGTTACCATAGTGAAGTGCAATACCACCTAAAATCTGAACGTGGAAAGGATAAAGACCAAGCACACGCTTGGCACCTTCACGAGCAACAGCAAATGCTTCTGGCAAAAGATCATCTAAGCTTTCACCCTTCTTGAGTCGTTCACGGAACTCAGGAGTTTTAGCTTGTAATTGCTCATCAGTAAGCTTGCTCATTTCATCGGCATAGCCTTCTACCTTGTTGGCATATTTTTCGAATTTCTTAAGTTCTCTTTTATCGTCGTTATATAATTTCTTTAAAATATTTACCATTAAATCGGTCCTTATATATCGTAAAGTCTAAAAATACAGATTAATTTTAACATGATTATTTACAAATTTAAAATATTCCAAATAAAAACCTCGCGTTTATCTCACGCGAGGTTTGACACTAGTAATTATTTTACCTTAATTATTCGTTAGTTTCAATTAAACCATAACGACCATCGTTTCTGCGGTAAACAACACTAGTACCATTGGTTTCAGCATCTTCAAATACAAAGAAATCATGTTCCAACATGTCCATTTGTAAAATTGCTTCTTCTGGATCCATTGGCTTTAAGCTTACACGCTTGTTACGAACGATATCAAATTCGCTAGGCTTCTTTTCTTCTTGAGGTTGTTCCACAAAGAAATCTTGTAAACCTTTTTCACGACTCTTTCTGTTTACACGAGTCTTGTACTTTCTAATTTGACGTTCAAGTTTCTCTGAAACGAAGTCAATGCTACGATACATATCGTCCGTGGTTTCTTCTGCTCTCAAAACTAAGTATGGTAAAGGAATAGTAACTTCGACCTTAGCAGAGCGGTCACGGTAAACTCTTAAGTTTACGTGTGCGATCACATCTTGATTCAATTCAAAGTATTTTTCCAACTTGTTTAAACGTTTTTCAACATAGCTTCTTAAAGCATCAGTTACTTCGATATTTTCTCCACGAACATTGTACTTTAACATATAAGATTCTCCTTTCACCGCAAAGCGGTTTTTTCTTTACAAATACATTATACCAAAAAATGAAAGCGTTTCATAACAAATCTAACGACAAATTGAAAAGCTTTCAATATGCATCCCTGGAAACCTTGATTTTAAGCAATCTCGTGCATGATAAAGCGTCCGTCCAGTAGTATAAATATCATCTAATAGCAACACTTTCCCTGTCTGTATATTTTCTTTTATTTTTATAGTTTTATCAATAAAAAAGCTTTGGGGCGTTTTTAGCCGCTCCTCTTTGTTTTTCTCACCTTGAGCATGACTACCTTCTTTTTTAGCTAAAAGCGGCGTAAGGGACACAATATCTCCATAAACAGCCGAAATTGTATCGAACTGTCTCTTAACCTGGTGCCCAGGTGAGGTAGGCACAGGAATATAATAATCAAACTCCGTTTTAGATAAATAGTCCCAGCTTAATTCTTGCAATACTTCCCGTAAAACATAATCTCCTCTTCGCTTATACGCCACCATCAAATCATGAAAAGCAGAATTATACCGATATAATGCAGAATTATGCAAAACTTCGCCTTGATATATCTTTTGCCACTTTTTACAATCACTACAAATAATCCCTTGCTCCATCATTTTCGAACATACTGAGCAACGATTTCCCGTCAATTTTTCAAATTGATTCAAACAATGAAAGCAAATCTTAGGCTGCCTAAAATTTTTTAATGAGAAAATTTGGGCAAATTTAATTGGAGGAATAAATTCTTGCTCACATAATAGACATTGTCTCATTTATTCATCCCCTTAATTTGCTTGATACTGCTGCGAATATTTTTAGTGTAACGATGATAGCAATATAGCACTAAACCTGTTTTGTCTTCTTTCGCTCTACCCACTCGTCCCGCAATTTGCACTAAACTTGCGGCAGTATAAATAGGATCATCGGCTGCAACAATAATTACCCAAACATTTTTAAAAGTTACTCCACGTTCCAAAATCGTAGTAGTCAAAAGAATGTCATACTTTCGCTCTCTAAAAGCCGCAACTTTTTCTATTCTTTGAGAATCTTGTGCATGCACTCCAACGATTTTCACGTTATTATCTTTCAACTTCTTTTTTAAAGCTGCCAAATAGATCGGAATTTGTTCAATTCGAGGTACAAAAATTAACAAGGGATGCTCGCTTTTTACTACCTTTTTTACTTCGGCAAGCAAATTAGCGTGAATTTGTCCTTTTTTATTTAAAAACGGCTTAATAAATAATTTCTCCCTTGGTACCGGTAAAAGTCCACCATGAAATCTCCGATTGAGCTTTAAGATTTCAATTTTTCCCTGCTTAACCTCTTCTAATAAGTCTTCTGTCGGCGTGGCTGTTAAATACACGCGCACTCCATCTTTTTTTACGGCATTTTTAGCTGCAAAATGCAATTGATCATTTCCCACATAAGGAAACGAGTCTACTTCATCAATCACTAACAAATCAAAAGCTTCATAAAATTTCAGTAACTGATGCGTAGTACAAATTGTCAATTGATCCAAATTTGGTTCTTGGTATTCTCGCCCGTGATATTTGCCAATCTCAATTTCCGCAAAAGCTGCTTCAAATCGTGGAAATAGTTCATTAACCACGTCGATTCTGGGTGTGGCAATACATGCACGTTTTCCATTCTTCATGCACTCCGCAATTAGCTGAAACAGCATCTCGGTCTTTCCTGCACCAGTTACCGCATGAACTAAGCTGCTTTTCTTTTGTTTAAAATTTAAAACTAAATTATCTGAAATTTTTTGTTGCAACGTAGTCAGCTGCCCATTCCAAGTCATTCCACCATTCGGTAACTTTGAAAATTGGCTCGCATTTTGACAGTGAACCAAAACATCTCCCTCATTTGCTCTTCCTAAACCAATACAAGCACGGCAGTATAATTTGCCACTTGGTAATTTACATTCGACTTTACTGCCACATCGGTTGCACAACCCATTTTCAATTACCGGAACTTTGCTACAATCTTCAAGTGTGCTAGAATCCTTTTGATTAACAATCCATTGACGACCCGATAATAGAGTTAAATCTTCCATATTTTTCACCTCTATTATCTATTACGCAAAAAGAGGCGATTTTTTTGTCAAAAGAAGAAAATTTTTTAACTATTAAAGAAAATGGCGCTGCTGAACTAGTAATCAAAAAGAGTAAATTTATTGCTAACATGGCACGAACCACTACTACAGATGAAGCAAATGAATTCATCCAGGAAATTTCAAAGAAATATCGTGACGCTACCCACAACACATTTGCCTATACTATCGGTTTAAATGATGATCAAGTAAAAGCAAGTGATAACGGTGAACCTTCAGGCACAGCTGGCATCCCCGAATTAAAAGCGCTGCAATTAATGAACTTAAAAAATATCACTGTCGTTGTAACCAGATATTTCGGTGGCATTAAGCTCGGTGCAGGTGGCTTAATTCGGGCTTATTCCAATAGCGTAACCAACGCTGTAGAAAAAATCGGCGTGGTTAAACGTGTCCTGCAACAAGAACTTATTTTCAGCGTGCCTTATAATCGGTTTGATGAAGTTGATCATTACCTTAAGACGAATAAAGTCTTCATAGCTGATACTGAATACGGTGTAGATATCAAAATTCATATTTTTTTAGATATAGATGATCAAGAACAAACAAAAAAAGATTTGACCAACCTTTTGGCTGGTCAAATCAGTTTCACTAATGGTGAAAAACGCTACAACGAACTTCCAGTTGAACAAAATAATTATCATGAACAATAAAGAGTTTGGCTAATAACCAAACTCTTTATTTTGTATTCTTTTTATTTTTTAATTGGTCAGGCTTCTCGTCGCCCAAATGCCAAACTTCAACTGTAGGATCAGTTTTGCTTTTTTGATTAATGATTTTCTGGATAACATGCATTAATGGATGATACTTTTCACCCAACAAGCCGATTGATTCCACAAAATATTCAAGTGCAACCAACAATCCCAGAATTAATAACCATGTTCCCCAAGCCGGAGAAAGCAAGAATAATAATGAGATGAAAGAAAAGACCAAAGACAATGCATAGATCGTTAAAACCGTTTGTCTATGAGTTAATCCCATTCTCATCAATTGGTGGTGCAAGTGGTGTTTATCCGCCTCTGAGATAGGTTTTTTATTTAATTTTCTCCGAATCATGGCATAGACCGTATCGGTGATTGGCACACCTAAAATTATGATCGGTACTAATAAAGAAATAAAAGTTACATTCTTTAAACCTTTCAGTGAAAGAACCGCAATCATAAATCCAATATATAATGCACCTGTATCTCCTAAAAAGATCTTAGCTGGATGGAAATTATATGGTAAAAAACCTAATAAACATGCGGCTAACATAAAACAAGCTATAGGCACATATAGCTGATGCGTGTGTAAAAAGAAATATCCTACGATTCCCATGGTCGTTAGAGAAATCATTGATACCCCATCTGCTAGCCCATCCAGTCCATCAATCAAATTGACTGCATTAGTTAAAGCTAATATCCAAAAAATGGTAATTGGAAAACTCCACCAACCAATATTAACTTCGTGCGTGACAAAAGGAATTTTTAAGACATTCATTCGAATACCTGCCAAGAAATAAATGATCAATGAGGCAATAAAAATGCCGAACATTTTTTGTCTAGGCTTTAATTCAAGAATATCATCTATCAATCCCGTCAACACAATTACACTTGAAGCTAATAAAATCGAAAAGATTTCATGGGTAGGAAATTGCTCTCGTAACAGTACAAATGCACCGATATTAAAAGTAACGAAAATTCCTAATCCCCCGATAGTAGGCATTGGCTTCTTATTAACCCTACGTGCATTAGGATTATCAACAGCTCCCAATACGAAAGCCAAACGCCGAATAAACGGCGTAATAGCCGCCGAGATAATTACCAATAAAAATAATTCAACAATGATTTTAAACATATTTGGCTACTTTCCTTATTTACTCGTTCTAATTATACAAGTAGAGTCGGTTTTGCACAAATAACAAAAAAGGTTTGAAACTTTTAATTTCAAACCTTTTTAAATTTATTTAGCGATCGCTACAACTCGTTTTTCACGGATAACAGTAATTTTAATATTACCAGGATAATCAAGTTCTTTTTCAACCTGATTACGAATATCCCGTGCCAAAATAACTGTACGATCATCTGAAATTTCATCAGGTTCTACCATCACGCGAACCTCACGTCCCGCTTGAATGGCATAAGCCTGCTTGACACCTTGATAGCTCTTAGCTATCTTTTCTAATTCGGTCAAACGCCTGATGTAATTTTCTAGACTCTCACTTCTTGCACCTGGTCGAGCTGAAGAAATCGTATCTGCTGCAACTACAAGTTCAGCAATAAACGATAACTTAGGCACATCACCATGGTGTGCAGCAATCGCGTTAACTACAACATCGGATTCATGATATTTACGGGTCAACTCTACACCAATTTCTACGTGTGAACCTTCAATATCATGATCGATGGCTTTACCAATATCGTGTAATAATCCCGCGCGAACTGCTAATTTTTCATCTAGAC
Source organism: Lactobacillus sp. UMNPBX4 (assembly GCF_002554115.1). Lineage (NCBI taxonomy): Bacteria > Bacillati > Bacillota > Bacilli > Lactobacillales > Lactobacillaceae > Lactobacillus > Lactobacillus sp. UMNPBX4. Next base: position 19,317 of record NZ_PCZF01000011.1, on the reverse strand, counting down.
CTAATTCGGCAGCCATAGTACCAGCTAATTTACCAACTTCAATTGAGTGTGACAAGACATTTTGCCCATATGAAGTACGATACTTGAGTCGTCCAAGCGTCTTAACGAGTTCTGGATTCATACGGTGAATTCCAAGTTCCATTAAGGCACTTTCACCAGCTTCATAAATATCGTCATTAACTTCTTTACGAGCTTTATCAACCATTTCCTCAATTCTAGCTGGATGAATTCTCCCATCCTTAATCAAACGTTCCATTGCTCTCTTCGCAATTTCACGTCTAATTGGATCGAAGCCACTCAAAGTTACAACCTTTGGTGTATCATCAATAATTAAATCAATACCAGTTAAAGCTTCAAATGAACGAATATTGCGACCTTCACGTCCAATAATACGTCCCTTCATCTCTTCATTTGGTAGATCAACAACAGACACGGTGGTTTCTGCTACAGTATCTGCTGCACTACTCTGAATTGCATCAACTATAATTTGGTTAGCATAATGATCAGCTTTCGCTTTAACTTCTTCATTACTATTTCTAATCAATTCGGCACGTTCTTTAACAAGCTCATCAGATAATTTATTAAGCACAATCTTTTTTGCTTCTTCTTTATCCAACTTAGCTACGTCATAAAGCTTTTGCCGTCTAGCTTCAACTAATTCATCAGCTTCAGTTAATTTTGCCTTTAAGCTAGTATCTTGCTGCTTTAATTGATCTTCCTTTTGAGTGAGTCCAGCTTCTCTTTCATCTAACAAAGAATTTTTGTGATCTAAAGTATCCTCACGTTGCTTTAAACGATTTTCTTGACGAGCTAAATCATCCTTTTTTAAATTTAACTTGTCTTCAGTCTTTTGCTTATAATCACGAATTTGTTCTTGAGCTTCAAGAATTTTTTCTTTCTTAGTATTTTCAGCACTTTGCTTAACAGCTTCTGCTGCTTGCTTTTGTGCATTAACCTCTGCTTCTACCGCAGCTACTTGTGCTCGAGCATCGGCTAAAATATGATCAGCATCATTTTGTGCATTCTGAGCTTTTTGTTCCCAAGAATGTTTACGAATAGCATAGCCAATCACTGTACCCACCAAAATTGAAACAATGGCAGTTGCGACGGGAATCATAATAATTGTATTCATGATTACTATCGCCTTTTTTTAGAATTATTCACACAACTTTTATGATAAAGAACCTGTTGGTCCATGTCAATCCACAAGAAAAAACCTTGGAACATAATTCCAAGGTAAAAATCATTTTTATTTATCATCAGTTGTCTTTTTAGCTTCGGCAGACTTCTCTGCTTGAGCCTCTTCACGCTTTTCCTTTATTTTTTCAGGATCTTCACGATCAGCTACTGACTTCTCATCAATACCATATGCCTGACGAACTTGTTGTTGAATATCTTGATAAATATCTGGATGATCTTCAAGATATTTCTTAGCATTTTCTCGTCCTTGGCCGATACGATCGCTCTTATATGAATACCATGATCCAGCCTTATCAATGATATCCTTGTCAGCAGCCATATCAAGTAATTCTCCACTTTGAGAAATACCTTTACCATACATGATATCTACTTCTGCTACCTTAAATGGTGGGGCAACCTTGTTCTTTACAACTTTAATCTTGACGCGGTTACCAATTACATCACCAGATTGCTTAATCTGTTCTGCTCTTCTTACTTCAAGTCGAATAGTTGAATAAAACTTAAGAGCACGACCACCAGGTGTAGTTTCAGGATTACCGAACATAACCCCAACTTTTTCACGAATCTGATTAATGAAAATTGCAATAGTCTTAGTCTTGGAAATTGTTCCTGATAACTTACGCAAAGCTTGACTCATTAATCTAGCTTGAAGACCAACATGGGCATCCCCCATTTCACCTTCAATTTCTGCACGTGGAACTAAAGCAGCAACAGAGTCGACAACCACAATATCAATAGCACCACTAGAAATTAAAGTATCAGCAATTTGTAGTCCTTCTTCACCAGTATTAGGTTGAGACAAAATAAGTGAATCAATATCTACACCTAAAGCTTCAGCGTATGCTGGATCCATTGCATTTTCAGCATCAATATATGCGGCTGTACCACCACGTTTTTGTACTTCAGCTACTGCATGAAGAGCAACAGTAGTCTTACCAGATGATTCAGGTCCATATACTTCAATAATACGTCCCCGAGGATAGCCACCAACACCAATAGCAGCATCTAAAGCAAGTGAACCTGTTGGAACTGTTGAAATTTGAGTATCGGCCTTCTCACCCATACGCATAACAGCACCTTTACCAAAGTTCTTTTCAATTTTCTTGAGCGCTGCATCTAAAGCAGCCTTTTTTTCATCTTTGGGCATGTTTTCCTCCTAAATTTTTGTACTCAATAATTATACTTTGATCATTATCTACTTTGCAAGCAATATACAAACTAACGTTCAAAGTATTTAGCCTACACTATTAAATACGCAAAAAAAGGTAATTTTTTTTTGAGAAAATAAAAAAGAAGCAATTTTATGCTTCTTTTAATTTATCTTTAATTTCACATGGATCCTTTGAATACGCCCCATGATTGGTGGAAGTAGTCGTAACCTGAGTAAATAGTAAAGATCAATGCAAGGTAAAGTAAAATTGTACCGATATACCAGAAGTTACCGATCAATAAGAAGATGATTGATAACATTTGGCAAGTAGTCTTGATCTTACCAGGCATTTTAGCTGCCAAAACTTGTCCCTTGTTTTCAGCTAAAATCAAGCGCAAACCAGTAACTGCTAATTCACGACAAACGATGATTGCAACAACCCAAGCTGGAGCAAGCTTCAATTCAACTAAGAAAATAAATGCAGTCATAGTCAACATCTTGTCTGCCAAAGGATCAGCAAACTTACCAAAGTTGGTAACCATGTTGCGTGAACGAGCAATATGACCATCAAACCAGTCAGTAGCTGAAGCTACGGCAAAAACAATAGCTGCAATTACCCAGCTCCAAACAACAGTTGAACCAGCGGCTTCAGTATGAGCATCCCCACCGAAAATTATAATTAACATAAATACTGGAATTAAAAAGATTCTAAAAACAGTAAGTTTATTAGGTAAATTCATTCTTCTTATTTTCTCCTAAGCTTTAATTACCATTATTTTCATCACCGCTGCCACCATTATCATTTCCACCGGCATTGTTATTTTGCGTAGTGGTTGTTGATGATTGAGTAGCTGATGATTGTTGTGTTTGACTACTTTGTCTTGTTTGACTGCTTTGAGCAGCTGATGATTGTTGGTGACTAGTTTGAGTGTTGTGTCTAGTAGTAGAGCTGCTCTGAGTTTGATTTTGAGTAGTAGTATTACTGTTATTAGTATTATTATCGCTAGTCGTTCCATTTTGACTAGTATTGTCATCAGTATGATGAGTAGTAGTCTTCTTAGCCTTTCCAATTAACAAAGTAATTGTTCTGTAGCTATTATTAGGTACGTATGGAACCTTCTTGCCACCGATCTTAATCGAACTACCATTATCATTACCCAAGGTAATTACAACTCGTTCAGCGTTTGAAGGTAAAGTAAGGGTATGCTTTTGCTTAGCAATTAAAGTTCCTTGCCAGCTATTTGCATTGCCATTAATTTGTACTCCCGCAGAAGTATTTTGAGTTGAACCTGCCTTAACAACTAAACGACGATTCCTCTTAAGACCAAGGACACGGTATTCATTGTCATTAATCTTTTTAATCTTAACTGTATTTACAGCAACCGGCTTAGTCTTCTTAGAAGATGACGATGATGTCTTCTGTGATGATACAGTTACGCCGCTGTTATCAGTATCATGATGCTGACCACTTGATGAAATACGTGCATACAATACGTATACAACTAAGATTACGATAATTACACCTAATGCGATTGCGATTCTTGGCAAGTAATTCTTCCACAAATTCTTCTTGTTATTTGTGGTTTCACGAACCTCTTCGCTCTTATTATCAATTGAATTCTCTACATATTCATCAGGATCCGCTTCTGGAACATCCTCATGATAGTCACTGAGTAATTCTTTCCCATCTAATCCAACTACTTGAGCGTATTGTCGAATAAATGCCCTAACATAAAAGTCACCAGGAAGCTTATCAAATTCATCCTTTTCAATTGCTGTTAGATATCTACTTTGAATCTTAGTTGCTTTTTCGATATCTTCAATTGAAAGTCCCTTTGCCTCTCTAGCACTCTTTAATTTCTCTCCGATGTCTGCCATATTAACCTCTTCAAAATTAAATTTAACAAATTGAGTATACCATAAAATTTCGTTTACAACTTCTTAGTTATAAAAGCCAGCCTCCAGTAACATAAATTGTTTGACCAGTAAGGTAACTGCTTCGTTCATTCAGCAACACTTTGATCCAATATGAAATATCTTTTCCATCAGCCCAACGACCAACAGGAATCTCTTCTTGAACTTTCTCAATAGTATCTTCTGAAAAAATACTGTTCATATTAGTCTTTACAGCACCTGGTGCAATTACATTAACCGTCAAATTATTTGATGCTACTTCACGTGCATAAGCCTGCGCAAAACGACTTAACCCACCTTTAGTGGCACTATATACCGATTCCAGAGCACTACCGTAGCCTCCATAAACCGAACCTAAGTAAACGATTCGACTAAAACCTTGTTTCATTAGCTGCGGCTCCAGTAATTTAGTTAATTTAATGGGTACAGTCAGATTGATTTTTATTAATCTTGTAATATTATCAAGATCTTCATCCCCTAGAAAGCCGTAATTAGTGACCCCTTGAGCAAAAACTGCTGCATTAACCGGCAATAAATTTTGGACAAATTCACTTAATTGTGCATCATCAACTTCAAAATCTAACTTAATCGGCATAAAATCCTGGTCAGGATATTTAGTAAACAACTTTTGACCTAATTCTTCAGCAGCTTCCTTTTTGGAATTGTAATGCAAATAAAGAGACCAGCCATCTTCAGCCAAATCACGACAAATTGCTTGTCCTATGCCACCTGTAGCACCGAATACAATTGCACGCTTCATTTATTGCTCCTCCTTATCAGAGTTTAAATAAGCCGAGCAAATAGTGCTATCTTTCATCAGCTTTTGACAAATTTGATCGAATTCTTCAAAGCCCATCGTCTGCAACTTTAATAAATTAAGTTGTAAATCTTCATGGTTAAGATTTTCTTCAATCATTTCAATTGCAAAATATGAAAGATTATTCATTGTCCGAATAGTACGGGCCAGCCATTCTTTCTTCTGCAAAACAAAATTCTCTTTAATAAAACGATATTGCTCAGAATTAGGATCTATAGGTTGGGTTAAAACGCGTTTAATCTCCTCAATTATTCTTTGATTATCTGCACTAACTCCAAAAATAGTAGCAAAATCGCCTTGTCTAGTATAGTTAACTGAAATTTGCAAAGGATTAGCCAACAGCTTTTCCTTGCGCATTTTCTCAAACCAAGGACTCATCACGCTTAATTTTGATTCTAACACTATTTCTAGCAGAATTTGAGTCAAATCAGAACTAGATAATACTTTCTTAAAGTTTTTAAATCGAATACCCAATCCAAAAGCTTTTGAATTTCCTTTAGCTTGCAAAACTTGATCTGAAAGCTCACCCACTGGTTGAGAAACCGGAGTCGAAACATCTTTACGATCAGCTAGATACTTAGTTTGCAATTTACCTACTTGACGCAAAATGGTTCGAACTTGATTATCCGAAAAATCACCACAAGCAACAAATTGCATTTTAGTAGGCACATAATTTTCAGTATAAACCTTAGTCAAATTTTGCTTGGTTACCTGATTAATCGATTCTTTAGTCCCAACTACTTCGGTCCCTAAATTGGAATTACCAAACATGCTCGTCATAATGGCATTGTTTACTTTCCACATCGGATCATCCTGGTACATTGCCAATTCTTGCTCAATTATAGGAGCCTCTTTGGCAATATTTTGTTTAGTAAAATATGGCTCGCCTACTAATCTAAACAACAGATCAATCATCTTGGGGGTGTGTTCAATCCCGCTGCAATAAAACATAGTTTCATTGAAGGAGGTAAATGCATTAACATCTGCGCCAATTTCCTCAAATTGTGAAGAAATATCTCCATCTTTTTTAGCAAATAATTTATGTTCCAAAAAGTGGGCAGAACCCGCTACTTTTTGGGGATCACTACTGCCGAAATCAATAATAATACCAAAAAAGCGTTGATAAAAATGGGGCTTCAGGATAATCTCGGCTTTAAAACCAGATTTATATTCTCTTTTAATAATTTTTGGTGTAATCATTTTAAAATATAGCTTTCATTAAAGAATAAATTTTGAACAAAACTGACTAATTGATGAGTTGTGACCTTTTTAATAGCAGTCTCTCGATCAAAATCTAAATAGTCTGAAAATAATTCTCCTCGAAAGGCTTGACCCATTTGCCAATTTTGACTGTCTAAACCAATTTTAGTATTTCTATACAAGGCCTTTTGAGCTTTTTTAAAAAGTTCTTCATCTACATTGCCAGCAGCCAAATTCTCTATTTCATTTAATATCACTCGCTTAGCAGATTCTACTTGATCGGGATCCAATCCAGCATTAATTAAAAACAGAGAATTATTAGCAAAACAGCTAGCCTCGACAGCATAAGCTGCACCTAATTCTTCACGAATTTTACTAAACAACTTAGATGATTGGTCTCCTGCTAAATATTGACTTAAAAGTAAGCCTACAATTTGTTCCTGATAATTAATTGTATGATTAATGCCAAAGCCCATTAACAATTGTGCTTGCGCATTGCCTTGTTCATCAACTTTTTCAATTAAGTTTTTGTTAGCAGGAATAGTTAAGCCAGTGGTTTGGAAATTTTTTATAATACCAGCCTGGGTGAAATAAAATTTAGCTAGTTTAGTCATTAACTGGTGGTCACGTCCCATGCCAATTACGGCTACAGGGACATCACGCAGACTCTCAATGTAACGATTTACCTCATCTACAGTAGCATTTTGTATTTCATCAATTGGTCCCATAAAATTCTCAGCATAATCTGGCTGATCCCGGTACCATAATTTAAAGAATTGATCGATGGCATAATTGGCAGGCTGCTCCATTAACTCGCGATAATCATCTTCTAGTTGTCTTTTCGCATAGGCCAACATCTCCGGAGTACAATCTGGCTTAGTAATAATTTCGCTAATAGTTTGAATTATTTCTTGACATACATACTCTGGATCCAGTACTTCAGTTGGTTCAACAAAATTTGCATAATAAGTCAAAATTATTTCTTTACCAAAAAGCTGAGGCATAATATCCAATTGCAAATCATATAAATCGGCCAATCTTCGAGTCTGCTCCGCAATTTGTGGATATAACATACTGGTGTTTGACTGCAAACGTGATAGCAAGCTTGCAAAAGCTAAATTGTGACTTGTCAGCGGTAAACGCAAAAAACAGCCCAACGCGGCTGTTGTAAATTTCTTATTTTTCCTAATTGTAATATTAGTCATTAGCATTATTTCCATTACCTTCATTCTTTACTGGTGGGACTAATACTTGACGTGGCTTTGAACCTTCAGAAGGTCCCACAATTCCTTTAGCTTCCATCTCATCCACGATTCTTGCAGCCCGATTATAACCGATCCTAAAACGTCTCTGCAACATAGATACGCTTGCTGTTTGCTGACGACGAACCAAATCAACAGCTTGATTATAAAATTCATCTTCCGGTTCATCGTTTCCATTATCAGAAGCCGATGAGTTTTCACCCTTTTTAGGAATCATAGTCTCATCATAGTCAACTTTTTGTTGCTTCTTTACCCAATCGATTACACGTTCAACTTCATCACTCGCAATATAAGCACCTTGAATACGTTCAGGTTTTGAAGCACCAATTGGCATATAAAGCATATCACCACGACCTAGAAGTTTTTCAGCTCCTGTTTGGTCCAAAATAGTTCTAGAATCTACACCACTAGATACAGCAAAAGAAATACGAGATGGAACATTGGCTTTAATTAAACCAGTAATAACATCTACACTTGGACGCTGAGTAGCTAAAATCATATGAATTCCGGCAGCTCGAGCCATTTGTCCTAGTCGAACTATTGCTCCTTCAACATCATGGCCACCAACCATCATCAGGTCACTAAGTTCGTCAACCACTACTAAAATATACGGCAATGGCTTCATTGCAGGCTTAGATTTATCCTGATTATTTTCAGCGACTTTTTGATTATATTCGCCCATGTTGCGAACGCCACCTGCCGCAAATAACTTATAGCGGCGTTCCATTTCTTTAACTACTTTGCGCAATGCATTAGAAGCCAATTTAGCATCTGTTACAACCGGAATTAACAAGTGTGGTACTCCGTTATAAACAGAAAGTTCTACCATTTTAGGATCAATTAAAACTAGCTTTACATCTTCTGGTCTGGCTTTCATCAAAATACTTGCCAAAATAGTGTTGATGGCAACAGACTTACCAGAACCAGTAGACCCAGCTATTAATAAGTGTGGCATTTTTGCCAAATTAGCGGAAATAGTACTTCCAGTAACGTCTTTGCCTAATGGCACATTCATTGGATCCTTTTTTGCCTTTGCATCTTGATGTTCCATTACATCTTTAAAAGATACAACTGAAGTTGCCCGATTAGGCACCTCAATACCAATAAAAGGTTTTCCTGGAATTGGAGCTTCAATTCTAATATCCTTGGCTGCAAGTGCCAAAGCCAAATCGTCAGCCAAATTAACAATACGACTAACTTTTACACCGACGGCAGGTTGAACCTCATACCGAGTAATAGTAGGGCCTAAAATGGCCTTTTTAATAATTACCTTTACACCAAAACTCTTAAAAGTAGATTGTAAAACCTGAGTATTTTTCTTAATTAAATCACGGTCTGTACTCTGATCAGTTGATTTAATTGGATCTAATAAACTCAAAGGAGGCTTTTTATATGACTTGTTAACTATAGTATCTGTTTTTAACTCACCATGATCCACATTGGCTAATTCTTGCACCAATTTTTGATCTTCTTGAGCAAAAGAATGCGATTTAGGTAAATCCTTGCTGTCAGGTTCTTCATGCTGTGGTGCAATTTGGATTTGCGGCTCAGGAGCCGGCTCTGGATCTGGTTCGACCATCACGTCTTCACTTGAAGGTTTAACACTAGTATCTTCCTCATTGTCATCAGAATCAAAATCTGCAACGTCTGGGAAAATATTTTTATCATCGTCATTAGCACGTTTTTGTTTTCTTTTTTCCAATACGTCGCTATATTTGTCCTTCAACTTAACACCAGCGGTTTTATTTTTTTGAATAAATAATTGACTACTGGATTGAAATTTTTCAATAATCGTCCTGAATTTCACATCAAAGAACATCAAGATTCCAATAGGAATTAGTAAGAACGCAAAAATCTTGATCCCAATTTGTCCTAATAGCGGATAGAAAATCTGATAACCTAGCGAACCAATCAGGCCGCCACCAACACTTTCTGTAACAGCGGCACGACCAAATTCTGCAGTCATCGCATGCCAGAATGAATTCAAGAAATTACTATTTACTAATTCATGCTCGTAATACAAGCTACTTTGAATCAATAAAATACCAATGAATGCTAAAGAAAGCCCAATTGTACGTTTAACTGACAAATGAACTGGCTGGTTATAAATCAAATTTACCAGCCCAAAAAGGGCTAATAAACTAGCAGCTAATAGATACGAATCACCAAAAAACAAGCGAATCAAATTAGCAATCTGTTTACCTAAAATACCAAATCTAACAAAGGCAAAAACAGCTAGCAAAATAAATACTAGCCCCAAAATACTCCAATTTAAATTTTGTTTTTTAGTTGTTTTCTTTTTAGAATATGTCTTTTTTGTCTTTCTTTTTTTCCTTTTTACAGGCATGTACTCACCCTAATTAGTGATTAAAAATTGGCTTTAAAGTTCAAGTTAACCGGTTGGTCAAAAGTTACTTGAGTTACTTCATACGTTAAAGTCTCAATATATTCAACCAATGGTCGACTTAAAAGTTGCCAATCTGCGCTACTGATATCAGAACCATCACCATGATAATCTTTCAATTGAACAACCTGATGAATAGTTCCACTTACTCTAAATTCACTTGGTGCAGGAACTACATCATAGAACACAGCTACATCATAATAGCTGCCATTTTCTTCTGAATGCTCATCATCTTGACTTACATCCAATTTTTGAATGCCAGTTCTAACATCGCTCTTTGGTTCTGTATCTTCATCAACTAAATCATAGTGAAATGCTTGTACAGTTACTGGTGTTTTTCTCTCAAAATCCATTATTCTTCACTTCCTAAATTACGTTCATATCTTTCTGGACGATCATAATCATCCTTCAATTTATCATTTTCATAATGGTGTGCAGTTTCCATATTTGGAAATCCTTGTTGACGCAATGCTTCAAGCAAGACCATTGCTACAGAATTCGACAAATTATAGCAACGAATATTATCTGACATTGGAATTCTTAAATTTCTGTCATAATATTCACGCATAAAAGTTTCAGGTAACCCTGTAGTTTCCTTACCAAAAACAAAATAATAATTTTTATTTGGGTCGGTGTAATCTACATCTACATAATTCTTTGATGAAAACTTAGAAATTAAATACATTTCGTCATTAGGCCCTAAAGTCTTTAAAAAAGCATTCAGATCATCATGACGACGTACATCAACTTTGTCCCAATAATCGAGCCCTGCTCGTTTCATTTTTTTATTATCAATTTGAAACCCCAAAGGTTCAATCAACTCTAAAACTGTATTGGTACCTGCACAGGTACGTGCAATATTACCAGTATTAGCTGGCATTAACGGCTCATATAAAACTACGTGATTTGTCATTTCAAAAACTCCTTAAACTAAAAAAGCGCAGCTTTTAAACCACGCTTTAATTTATTTAGCATTATTTGCTTTTGTATCTGCATCTCCCGTGGTCGAAGAAACAGCATCTGTTTCACTAAAAATTTCAGATTCTCTTCGATAATAATTGTACACGCGAGACACGATAATCTTCAAGACTGCATAGATCGGAATACCAAAAATTACACCCCATAGTCCCCAAACGGAACTAGCACCGATTAAAAGTAAAATAGTAGTTACGGGATGCATTTCCATTTTATTCCCCATAACTAAAGGACTTAAAATTCTAGTTTCAATTGCTTGTTCAATTAAAAAGACCACTAAAACCTTAATTAACATTGATCCTGAAGTCATAATTGCAATTACGAATACCGGAATAAGAGCCAATGGTGTCCCAAAATATGGAATCAAATTCATAAAACCGGCTAGGATAGCTAAAGCTAATCCATATGGTAGGCCAATTATTATGTAGCCAATTACAAACATGACGCCTACCCAAAAAGCAACTGTTATTTGACCACGAATATATGAAGCCAATGCATAGTTGATATCATACAACAGCTGACTAAAACTAGGTTGCCAATGCTCCGGTGCAAATTTCGTAATGTAAGGACGCAATTGATGCCCATCTTTGAGCATAAAGAATAAGATAAACGGTGCAGTAAGCAGAGTCATCACAATCATTGTAATAATACTTACCGCAGATGATATATTGCCTAAAGTAGCGTTGATAGTACTTTGCCCTGATTTAAACAAAGTTTTTTGCGTATTGTCTATCATGCCTTGTAAGCTACCTTTTACCTCATGCAAACGAGGATCACGCAAAGCATTCTGCGTTGCATTAACAGCATCGTTCCAAATATGAGGCCAGTTTTTAATCAGCGAATTAATCTGATTCTGGGCAATAGGAACCAGGATATTGATAATCCAGATTAAAGCTATTAAAACAAACAGAAACAAGACAAGAATTGTAGCAACTCTAGGTACTTTAAACTTCTTTTCAAACCAATCTACTACTGGATTCATTACATAATATTGAATAACCGCTAAAAGTAATGGCGGCAAAATCGCACTAAAAAATACCCAAGCAGGATTTAATACAAAAGAAATTTTTTTAAAAATCCAGATAATTAAAAAGAACAATAAGATGTTTAATAAAACAATACTAAACCGATTATCTAAAAACCATTTTTTAAATAAGGTTTCTTTTTTACTTTTTTGTTTATAATCCATCTACCTGTCCTAGTATTTAAATGTGTTCGTAAACAATATCATCATCCACTTTAAAGGTTGGAAGTGGTTGAGCAACATCTGGATCAAAATATACCGCATTTGCTAAAGGTGCTTTAGAAATTGGGCGGTTAAAGAATAAAGTAGCGTGACCCAAAGCCTTCATATTACTTTCAACCATTGGACCTACATAATTAGCTACATAAGTTTGACCATCTACAGTAATCGTATCACCCTTTTTAAAGACAAAGCCATTAACTGGAGTTTCATCACTAAATTTTTGAATAACTGAAACATCTTCTAAGTCTTTGTTGGCACCCTCGCCGAACAAAATTACCATGCCATCTTTATTATCGATAGCTTTTTTACCAATTTTTTTAATAGTTGAAATCCATTTCATAATCTTATATCTCCTTAAAAATAATTTTAGCATAAGAATAGCAGCTTAAAAACTTAAGCAGCCCAAATTATTAGATATTTTTGTGATGATACATCAACCATTTTCTTAGTTCATCTAATAATACTAAAGGAATTGGTAACAAGAATAGGAATAGCCAATCACTAGCAGTCAAGATAGTTGTATTGAACACCTGCTGAATGCCTGGTGTAATAGTCAAGATAACGAATAGAATGATTTCAAAAATAATGCCGTACCAAATATTTTTATTCTCAAATAATCCCTTTTTAAAAACAGAAACTGTATTAGTTCTACAATTTAATACATTTGCCACCTGAGTGAAGACAATTGCACCTAAAGCCATAGTTGTAGCTCGCATATAAATTGAGCCATTAGCAGCCAAAGCTACGTTAGGCCAACCATTTTGATAGTTCACAAAGAAATAGGCAGCTGTAGAAATAATACTTGATAAAAGACCATACCAGCAAAAGGCTTTAATAATAACACCCTTGTTCAATAAATGTTCTGATCTTTTACGTGGTGGTTGCTTCATAACATCTTGATCGGCAGCTTCCGCACCTAATCCTAAGGCTGGAAGCATATCGGTACCTAGATCAACCGTTAAAATTTGCATAACTGTCATAGGAAGTGGAATTAATCCAGCCGAGAAAAGAAATAGCACTGACGGAATAGCTTCGGGTACATTAGAAGTCAAAATATATGTTAAGAACTTGCGGATATTGCTATAAACTGCACGTCCTTCTTCAATGGCAGCTACAATCGAGGCGAAGTTATCATCGGTCAAAATCATATTGGCTGCATCTTTAGCCACGTCAGTACCAGTCATTCCCATTGCAATTCCAATATCGGCTTGCTTTAAAGCCGGAGCATCATTAACTCCATCACCGGTGGAAGCTACAACTTCACCGTTAGCCTGACAATTCTTTACAATGCGGTATTTTTGTTCTGGAGCAACTCTGGCAAAGATTACCTCATCTTTTAATGCATGACGCAATTCTTCATCGCTCATTTGATCTAATTCATTACCGGAAATTACACGTGCTTGATCAGAAGTTAAACCAATTTGAACAGCCACTGACTTAGCAGTTAATTTTGAATCCCCAGTTACCATGATTATTCTAATTTTGGCCTGATGACAACGTTTAACTGCATCATAAATTTCTGGACGTGGTGGATCGCTCATTGTTGCTAAACCCACAAAGATCAAATAATTTTCCGCATCCGCAATACTTATTTTATTAATATCGACACCATGATCGATTATTTTATAAGCGAGGACCATACTGCGCAATCCGCGAGAAGCATAATCAGCGTTTGCCTTTTTAGCGCGAAGACGATCTGCTTCAGTCATCGGACGAATTTTACCATCAACCTGGATTTGATCACATTGCTTAATCGTGTCGCTATAAGAACCTTTAGTGAGAACAATATAATGCGTATCATCCCAACGATGAACAGTTGACATTCTTTTACGATCAGAATCAAATGGCAATTCCCGCAAACAAGGATATTTTACTAAAACTTTTTGTTTATCAAATCCAGCTTTTTCTGCCATCACAATCAAGGAAGCTTCGGTTGGTGTACCTAAAATCTTAGGCTTTCCACCCTTTTTATTAGGTTGAACCGAAGTATCATTATCCAAAGCTGCAATTTGAACTAATTTACGTAAATCAGGATTTTCCTCATACCATAATTGTTTTGTATTTAGCTCAATCTGACCATTATTAACATAGCCATTACCAGTAACGTGATATTCATGAGCTGGTGTCCAAAGGTAGTGAATTGTCATTTGATTCTGCGTCAACGTACCGGTTTTATCTGAGCAAATAACTGTCGTTTCACCTAAAGTTTCAACAGAATTCAATTCTTTCACTAACGCATGCTTTTTAGCCATCCGCTTAACACCTTGAGCTAGACTTAAAGTTACCGTTGGCAATAATCCTTCTGGAATAAAAGCAACAATCATCCCCAAAGCAAAGATAAAAGCCTTAGCTAAAGGATACTTTACGAAGAAGATAGCTGCGATAAAAAATATAAGTCCAATCGTAATAGCAATAATCGAAATTTGCTTAGTCAATCGATTAAGCTCTGCCGTGAGAGGACTGCTTGTCTTCGTTTGTTTTTGCGTCAAGCTTGCAATTCGACCGAATTCTGTATTCATACCCGTCGCAAAAGCAATTGTTCTAGCAGTGCCAGCTCCCACAGTTGTGCCTGAGTAGACCAAATTGCTTTCAGCATAACTACCTTCACCAGGATCATACTTTGTGGTTTTAGACTCTGGAACAGATTCACCATTCAAAGCACTTTGATCTACTTGCATTGAACTGGCGGAAATAATTCTTGCATCGGCTGGGATTGAGTTACCAGCTTGTAAAACAAAAACATCCCCCGGCACTAGCTCTTTACTATTTATTTGCTTTTTCTTGCCATTTCTAATCACTTCTACATAGCTGGGCAACATATTGTTTAAGGTATCCGTTGCCCGCTTGGCGGCTCGCTCCTGCCAAAAACTAAATAAGCCATTGATAATATTAACCAACCAAATGGCAATTCCTAATTCTAACGTTCCGGAAACTATTGCAATTAACCCTGATATCCAAAGCAAAATTGCCATCATACTAGAAAAGTTTTTTAAAAACGTTTTCCATTCTGATTCAGCTGCGGCTTTTTTAATAGAATAGTATTAGTACCATATTTTTTAAGTCGCTTAGCGGCTTCCTCATCTGATAATCCAGAAGAAGAAGATTGCAAATTTGTAAAAACTTGTTGAACCTCATTCTGGGCATATAATTTACGGATTTTATTTTCATCCATCCTATACGCACCTTCTCATTTTTACAATTATTATTTTTCCCTTATATTTCCTACTCTAGCACTTTTCACGAGAACAAGTCACAATCTGATTCATTATTTTCCATGCTATACTTATCTCAGTTAATACTTTTTCTAAAAAATCGGAGGCATTATATGAAAGTTTTAATCGGTGGCTATACTAAGAAGACCTCTAAAGGTATTTATGAATTGCCTTTTACTGGTGAAGATAATGGAGCTAAGTTAGGCAAGGCTGAAAATATTATTAGTGTAGGTGGCCCTACTTATTTCCAAAAAGATGGCGATTTAATTTTTACTATTAACAACGCAGGTGACGAAGGTGGTATCAGCGTCTTTAAATTAGGTGAACATGGTTCAAGTGAAGTCGATCGCTATTTAACACCTGGCGCTTCACCAGCATATGTTGGTATTGATCGCGAGCAAAAGCTTATCTATACCGCAAATTACCACACCGCCGTTTTATCTGTATTCCACTACAATAAAAGCGGCAAGTTAGAATTACTCGATCAAGTCACTCACAAGGCCGAAACATTGGGCCCACGTTCAGAACAAGTCGATGGCCCTCACCCACACTTCTTCGATGAAACACCCGCAGGTAATTTAGTTAGCTGCGATTTAGGTAATGACACTGTCGACTTCTACCGGTTAGAAAACGGCAAGTTACATCACCTAGCTCAATATAAAAATGAAGCTGGTTTTGGAACTCGCCACATCGTCTTTTCAAAAGATGGTAACTACTTCTACGTTGTTGGTGAATTATCTAGCAAAATCAACGTAGTTAAATTTAATGAAGACACTTGGGACTTCGAAAATATCGCTACATACAAGACCATTCCAGAAGATTTTACTGAACACAATGGTGCCGCAGCACTTTACATTAGTAAAGATGGTAAATATGTTTATAACTCCAACAGAGGCCACAATTCTATCACCGTCTTTAAGATTAATGATGACCACACCCTAAGCTTAGTTCAGCGCATTTCTACATTTGGTGATTTCCCTCGTGACTTCAACTGGGATGCCGATCAAAAATACGTAGTAGCTGCAAATCAAAATACAGATAACGCTACCTTGTATATCAGAAATGGCGGTAATGGAACTTTAACTCCAATTCAAACAGAAATTCCTGTTCCTGAAGGCACTCGCGTACTTTTCACCAAATAACCCATAATGAAAAATAACCATGACATGCTAGTCATGGCTTTTTCATTTCATAAATTTAAAGTAAAATAGACATAAGTAGAACTGAATTAATAAGAAGGTGACCAAGTGAAACAAAAGATTATTCGTATCATACTATTTATTCTAGGTGGAATTTTAGGATTATTGCTTTTATATAAATTATATTTAAGCTATCTACCAGAATTAAAATTACTAGTTCATTTTGATCACCATAATGAAGAATTGTTAATTAAAATGGTTCGTAGCCACGGGATCGAAGATTTAGCTTTTCTTTTTATTTTAAATGCCATTTGTGTGGCAATTCCCGGCTTATCTAATGGTATCTTCTGTGTTTTGAATGGAATCTTGTATGGTCCAGCATTTGGCTTTATTGTTAACTGGATTAGTGATATTTTAGGACAAATCATCTTGATGCAGTTTTTGCACAAACTATATGACATTAAACATATGTCTAATAGTAAGATCTACAAATTGTTAACTACACAAAAATATCCGATGGTCGCTCTAACTATTGGCTATCTCATCCCATTTATTCCAAGTGCAACCGTTAGCTATGTCAATATTTTGATTAATAAAAATGATTTCAAAAAGCAATTGATTCCGATTGTGATCGGGGTAAGTCCATTTGCTTATCTTTATGCTTATGGTGGCGACTCAATTTTGCATCTTGACACCAGCAGAATTATTAAGGCAGCAGTCATGATTGTGGCCGTTGCCCTAATAGCTGCAGCGATTTTATTTATTATGAAGCGCGTTAAGAAGCATACAAAAAAAGCTTGATAAAAATCAAGCTTTTTTCTTTTTGCATTAAAACTACATCAAGTTAGCTTCTTTTAACAATTCTTCTACCCAAGTCTTCTTAATCTTGCGCATCCCTGTCTTAAGAGCTAATTTTTCAGGGAGTGGCATGTCTTGATCAGCCAGCTTCCTCTTGTCTGACATGTAGTACATTGCCCGCAAGAGTTGACGAATATCGTAAATTGAATCAAATACTTCAGGAACACCACGGTCAACATTCAAAAGCGTATAAACAGCTTCCATAGCCGTTCTGACTGAATATTCAGTAGTAAATACGGTATCTCTTGTTGGCGACTCCGCAAAGTTACCAATAAAGGCGATGTTGACAGAACCATCTGGTACAACGGCTGGACGGTCACCGCTATGTCTTGGCATGAAGTAACTAGTAATGTATGGCATGTAAACAGGAACAGTATTCATGTTTTCTTCACTAGCTAATTCACTAATTTGACTTTCTGGAACACCTAAGTGATACAAAAGTTCCTCGGCAATTTCCTTACCGCTGCAGTCAACCACTCTCTTCTTAATGTAATTACCTTCAGTGTCTGAATAAAGTGCATAAATCCAAACTACAATTTCATCTGGATTTTGACTCTTGAAGTGTGGTTGACGGTGAATAGTAAAGCTAAGCTCCCAGTTAGAATCGACAATCGTGATAATACCACCAGTATTAACTTTGCCATCATAAAGACTACGTTTAGTCAAACGTTCAAAGTATGGAGCTAATTTCTTATTCTTCAAAGTAGTAGTTGCGGAAACAAACCAGCTACGTTCTGGTAAGTTTTCACAGAAGACATCTGGGTGACCAAAGTCTGGATCTTGCTTTGCCAAATTTTCCCATAACTTCCAGGAACTACCTTTAGCATGTGTAATTGGAGCTGGGGTATTTTGATCACCGTAAGTTGAACTCTCAGTAATTGAACCATTAGTAATAAATACGATGTCATTTGGAGTCAATGGAACTTCTGTTTCCTTGCCATTTTGAGTCATAATGATCTTCTTAGCAATCTTTTGCTTGCCATCATGATCAACTTCTACATTTTGAACGTGACAATCATATTCAAATTTAACACCATGATCTTTTAAGTATGCCAAGAGTGGTTTTACCATTGATTCATATTGGTTATACTTGTTAAATTTCAAAGCGGTAAAGTCTGGCAAACCATCAATGTGGTGAATAAAGCGCATTGCATAACGGCGCATTTCGGCTACTGAGTGCCATTTTTCGAAAGCAAACATTGTTGACCAGTATGACCAGAAGTTAGTCTTAAAGAAGTCATCGCTAAAGAATTCCTCAATAGTTTCTCCTTCAAGTTTCTTTTCTGGTGTCATGATTAATTTAACAATTTCATTAGTACATTTGCCTAAACCGTATTGACCATCACTTGGAAGACGATCACCACGGTTATAAATCAAACGGCAATTTGAGGAGTTAGGGTCTTCTTTATCAAGCCAATAATACTCATCAAGATAAGAAGCACCTGGAATTTCCAAACTTGGAATTGAGCGATACATATCCCATAAACATTCAAAGTGATTCTCCATTTCACGTCCACCACGGACAACGAAGCCAGCGTTTGGACGTTTAGCACCGTCAAGTGAACCACCAGCTACTGGCAATTCTTCCAAGATATGAATATTCTCACCTTTCATTTGAGCATCACGAACCAAGAAGACAGCTGCAGAAAGGCCAGCTAGACCGCTACCGATAATATAAGCAGACTTATTGTCTACGCCTTCAGGCTTTTTAGGATCTGCAAAAGCTTCATAATTACCATTGGAATAATACATAAAGGTATCCTCTTTTCTGTATAAGTATAGTTTTATATTGCACTTATCATTCTAAAGAATGCGCTTTCTTTATGCAAGTATTTTAATAGTTTATCCTAATGATTTTAAAAATTTTTATTAATTAACTAATTTTCGTAAATTGCAATAATAAATTGAACACTTACGCTGTTTGATAGATTTTATCTAAT
>NZ_PCZF01000119.1:0-1190 GCF_002554115.1 Lactobacillus sp. UMNPBX4 | reverse complement strand
GAATCTCAAAACAAATTTGCATCATTCGTTCAACAAGTCGACAAATCAAAAGTTGCAATTCAAAAGTCATTGGATGAAACACAAATTTTATACGACAGTTTAATGCAAAAGTACTTTAGTTAAGGTTTAATAGTGAAATAACTCTAAATTTTGGGAGAATTTCACTATGAATGAAAAATTTATCGAAATAATCAACGATATGGCTGATGTTCTTAATGCAGCACAGCTTAAACGACTACAGGAAGTTTTACTAAAGAGATTAGTTAAAGATGAACCGGAAAAGAAAAAGATTAGCAACGAAGAATACTTGAATAAATTTCTAGAAGCTAAGAAGATTGAAGGCTGTTCAGAAAGAACTATCAAATACTATAAAGTGACAGTTGAGCAACTCTTGAAGAAAGTATTACATCCTATTAGAAAAGTAACAACTGAGCAAATGCGTGAGTATCTAGTTGATTATCAGAAGATCAATAATTGTGGTAAGACAACTATTGATAATGTGAGGCGTAACATTTCTAGCTTCTTTTCTTGGCTTGAAGAGGAAGACTATATTTTGAAAAGCCCGATGCGTAGAATTCATAAGATTCGTGCAGAGAAATTAGTGAAGAATGTTATAACTGACGAGGATATCGAACGGTTACGTGATGGATGTGATTGCTTAAGAGATGTGGCTATGATTGATCTTCTTTATTCTACTGGTATTAGAGTAGGAGAATTGGTTCGACTTAATAGGGCAGATATTAACTTTTCTGAACGAGAATGTGTCGTATTTGGTAAAGGCGATAAAGAACGTAGAGTTTATTTTGATGCTAAATCGAAAATACATTTAATTAATTACTTAAAGAGTAGGATTGATGATAATCCTGCGCTTTTTGTGTCTTTGGACAAACCCTACAACAGATTAAAAATTAGTGGAGTTGAGATTCGACTTCGTCAGCTTGGCAGAAAATTGCATCTTGATAGAGTCCATCCACATAAATTCAGACGAAGTATGGCAACAAGAGCGATTGATAAAGGCATGCCAATAGAACAAGTTCAGAAAATTCTTGGACATTCTCAGATAGATACGACGATGCAGTATGCGATTGTTAACCAAAATAATGTAAAGGCCGCTCATAGAAAATATATATCCTAGCAAATTCAGATTTGTAGTGATGATATGACAAAGTTATTTGATATAACTGGTAAAA
>NZ_PCZF01000118.1:0-1191 GCF_002554115.1 Lactobacillus sp. UMNPBX4 | reverse complement strand
TTTCGCCGATTGTAAAATTAAATTGAACACTTGATAAAAAATAAAAAGTCCATTCGGACCTGTTTGATAGAATGTAGTTACCACACAACATTTAGAAACGAGGTCAAAATGGACTCTTTACATTCTACCATGAATCAGCACATTAAAGGCAAGCATTTATCATTCGAGGAAAGAGTTATTATTCAATTGCGTTTGAAAGATGGCTATTCTTTGCGTGCCATTGCCCGTGAATTAAACTGTTCCCCTTCTACTATCAGTTATGAGGTTAAGCGCGGTACTGTAGAACTGTATCATGGCAAAGTCAAAAGATATAAGGCTACTCAAGGGCATGATGCATATCAAGCTCATCGTAAAAATTGTGGACGTAAATCAGACTTTCTCAGGAAAACTCAATTCATGCGCTATGTCCACAAACATTTCTTTAAAGACGGCTGGTCGCTTGATGTGTGCAGTAATCGCGCCACCGCTGTTGGCGCATTTAGCAGCAGAGATGTTGTCTGTACTAAGACTCTTTACAATTATGTCGACCAAGGTCTATTAGATATACATAATTACGACTTGCCAGAGAAGCTTAAACGCAATACCAAGCTTCATCGTATTCGCAGAAATAAGAAAAAACTTGGCAGAAGCATTGAAGAACGTCCTAAAGAGATCAATAAACGTAATGAGTTTGGCCATTGGGAATGCGATTTAGTTCTCGGACATAAGAGCAAAGATGATGAGGTGCTGCTAACCTTATCTGAACGTATGAGTCGTGAGTTCTTAATTCTTCGTATTCCTGACAAGACTTCTGTCAGTGTCATGCAGGCCTTTAAAAAACTCCAAAGGCAATACAGCGAACATTGGAATGATATTTTTAAAACCATTACCACTGATAATGGCTCAGAGTTTGCAGATCTTTCAAGTTTAGAAGACGTATCAAATACTTTAGTTTACTATGCTCATCCTTATACATCTTGTGACAAAGGAACAGTTGAAAGACATAATGGACTCATTCGCAGATTTATTCCTAAGGGAGAGGCAATAGACAATTATTCACTACAAGACATCATAGACATTGAAACCTGGTGCAACTCTTTACCAAGAAAGATATTGGCATATCATACACCAGATGAAATCTTTGAAAGAGAATTAGATCTAATCTATCAAGCAGCTTGATTAAAAGTGTTCAATTTATTATTGCAATTTACG
>NZ_PCZF01000117.1:0-1193 GCF_002554115.1 Lactobacillus sp. UMNPBX4 | reverse complement strand
GGCGGATTGTAAAATCAAATTGAACACTTCGTTCAAATATTAAAAAAAGTCCATTTGGACTCTTTGATAGAATGTAATTAACCACAAAAACTTCTAGAAAAGAGATTCAAATGAACTTATTACATTCTATCACAGACACTCATACTAAAGGCAAGCATCTTTCTTTTGAAAACAGAGTTGAAATCCAAACTTTGCGCAAAGAAGGCTATTCCATGCGTGCTATTGCACGCAAGCTTAACTGCTCTCCTAGTACGATCAAATATGAAATAGATCGCGGTACTGTCACTTTGTATAACGGCAATGTCAAACGCTATCACGCTAAAGCTGGTCAAGAGGCTTATAATCGTCACCGCTTGAATTCTGGACGTAAGCCGCACTATCTGCTTAAGAAGCACTTCATTGATTATGTGCAAGAACATTTCTTTAACTCTGGCTGGTCTTTGGATGCCTGTGTTGGCCGCTCCCTGGCAACGGGACTGTTTACCAGGAATCAGATTGTCTGCACCAGAACTCTTTACCGCTACGTAGATTCAGGCCTTCTCCAGATTCAAAATACTGATCTGCCAGAAAAACTTACCCGCAATACCAAAACCAAGCGTATTCGTGCAAATAAAAAGAAACTTGGCCGCAGTATTGAAGACAGGCCCAAATATATTGATCAGCGCAAAGAGTTCGGTCACTGGGAATGTGATCTGGTCTTAGGGCATAAAACCAAAGACGATGAAGTTCTGCTGACCTTGTATGAGCGAATGACCCGTAAGTTCATGATAGTTCCAATTCCTGACAAGACAGCTGGCAGCGTAATGACGGCCTTTAACAACTTGAAGGCTCAATATCAAGAACATTGGAATGAAGTCTTTAAAACGGTAACTACAGACAACGGTTCTGAATTTGCGGATCTTTCCCAGCTTGAGGATATCTCAAACACTTTAGTCTACTATGCTCATCCTTATACTTCTTGTGATAAAGGCGGGGTTGAATGTCATAATCGTTTAATTAGACGCTTTATTCCTAAAGGTGAGTATGTTAAGAATTATAGCTTGGATGACATCTTCTCAATTGAGCTCTGGATTAATGATCTACCTAGAAAAGTATTGAGCTACCATACTCCAGATGAACTATTTGAAAGAAGATTAGATTCAATATACAGAATTTAATTTTCAAAAGTGTTCAATTTGAAATTGCAATTTTCG
>NZ_PCZF01000116.1:0-1199 GCF_002554115.1 Lactobacillus sp. UMNPBX4 | reverse complement strand
CACATTGCACGTGCACTTCTAGGAAATCCTAAATTATTATTATTAGATGAACCTACTGATGGCTTAGATGTAGAAATTGCTACTAATATCAGAAATGTAGTTAAGAATTTAGCACAAAATGACATTAGTATTTTGTTAACTAGTCACATGATGTCAGAAGTTGAAGCATTAGCAGATCAAATTGTTTTATTAGGTGCAGGCAAAGTTCACGCAAAAGGTACAGTTCAAGATATTGTGAAATTGTCTAAAGTTAAACGAATTGATAGACCAGCAACACTTGAAGAATCATACCTTGCCTTAGCACCACAACTTAGAAGAGAATAATAAGGGATGAATTAATGAGGTTTTTAAGACTTTTTTGGTTTCAATTTAAGCTGTACATATCTAATCAGTATTTCTTTTGGTTGACAATAACTAGTACAGTTAGTATTTTCGTTTTACAGTACACAATTGCTTACGCTAATCATGGGTTAAATGATCCAATGGTCTGGATAAGAAGTGCAGTATTTGGTTTATGGGCTTCATGTACTACCGCTGCAGGAAGTATAGGATATCAGCGTTTTCAAGGAACACTTCCTTATATTATTAACACGCGCTATGATGAGCGAGCATCCTTGATTGCTCTTCTTTTACCAGCTTCGAGTTATGGCCTGCTTGCTTTTCCTTTGTCATTTCTTTTAGCAAAAATCTTCTCAGTAGCAACGGGCACAATTGATTTAAAATTCATTGGGATAGTTATCTTGCTTTGGATTGCTGCAGCTACAATGGATATTTTAATCGCGGCTTTCTTCACCTTAACTCCTAACGCGTTAGTCTACGAAGCGTTGATTAATATTCCAATTTTACTATTAACAGGATTATTTGGTAATAGAGTGATTTCTCTACCATTGATGGAAGTATCACAATATTTTTTGCCAATGACTATGCCAGTTAGGGTTTTGCTTTATTCAGGGAATATGACCAATATTTTGGCCTATATCTGCAGTATGCTGATCTGGATATTGTTAATTTTAGTTATGGTTAGAAAAATTAATGATTTAGCGCGAGAGAAAGGAACGTTGAAGATAATCTAATGGCAACACAATTTTCCTCACTTTCATTTTTGGCAAATTGGAAAACACGATTTGTTTATTTTTTAATTTTGCCTATTATTAATCTTTTGTTATTGGTATTAATTGATCTACAATACAGCAATCAAT
>NZ_PCZF01000115.1:0-1360 GCF_002554115.1 Lactobacillus sp. UMNPBX4 | reverse complement strand
ATCAGTGCTTTAAAAGTCTAATATTAATTGTCAATGTCTTAACTTAATGACATTGAAATTCACCTAACTCCTTTTACTAATAATCTTTAGAAAGACATAACTTTAAATGTAATTAGTCGATAACACGCTTAGCTGATGATGGGAAGAATGATGCTAAGGTTTGAGTCTTAACATTTTGACCAGGAGCTGGAGCGTGAACGAACTTGCCACCGCCAATGTAGATACCTACGTGGTAGTTACCCCAGAATAACAAGTCACCCTTCTTAAGCGTCTTAGTTGAAACTGAAACAGTCTTACCAAGAGTGATTTGACCGTAAGTAGTTCTTGGCAAAGTCTTGTTAATTGCGTTCTTGTAAACGTATGAAGTTAAACCTGAGCAGTCAAATGCGTAAGGGCCCGCTGCGCCCCAAACGTAAGGTTTACCGATTTCCTTCTTAGCAAGCTTAACAATTGCGTTACGCTTCTTAGTAACAGCAGAAGTCTTCTTAACGGTACTTGCAGCTGGAGTTGAAGTTTCGATATCTGACATTGAATTGTCAGTATTTACAGTACTGGTTGAAACTTCGTCAGCGTGAACAGTAGCTGGAACATTAATAACTGAGATACCTGTAAAGAAAATTGATAAAGCTGCAGTGTATTTAACTAAAGTACGTTTTAAATTCAAAATTAATTGTCTCCCTTAAATTATAGATTTCGTTTATTTAACATTTGTTTCAAATTTAATTGATTTCTTAAATCAGTTGACGGTTAATATAATACCTTCTGAATGTTACATAATTGTTTCAAAAGAACTACCATCACGTTAAGAAACATTGTATAGTCAACTACCCTAGACTGAAGTCTAGGGCTTAGTGGCTCGTTAGCTTACGCTAACCAGAACACCAACTTGCTTAGATACGGACTTGACTTACCAGCAATAGTCTTTTGACTATTGCCGATAGAGGTCGTCTATTTACCAAAGCCTTTTAAGTCCGCGAATTGCTAGCGGACTGCAGCCTTTCTAGGCTGCTTTTTTTATTTTAGGATTTTGCCACTTGCCTAATCCTTTTTCTAAGATGTTCACGGCCGCATTCCAATCACGAATATGGTGCGTTCGACAGATTGGACAAGTCCATTCCCGATCCTTAAGGGTTAATTTCTTATAACCGTTTTGCCCCATAATACTGCCACATTGATGGCATCTTTGGGTGGTGTACTTAGGATCAATTGTTAGAAATTCTTTGCCATATAGATCTGCCTTATAAGCCAGCATGTTCAGGAAGCTGTGCCAACCAACATCTGAAATGGCTTGAGACAAGGCATGATTCTTTAACAGATTTCTGCTTCTTAGTTCCTCGGCAACTACTAAATCGTGGTTTTT
>NZ_PCZF01000114.1:0-1435 GCF_002554115.1 Lactobacillus sp. UMNPBX4 | reverse complement strand
GGCTCTATGATAAATCCTGTTGATAGATTTCTATGATATTCTATCAATGGGATTTTTTGGTAGAAAAAAAGAGGCATAAGCCTCACTACATAAAATCCTTTGATACCACTCTTTAGAAATTAAGGTGTTTTGCTTATGTCCTCATACAATGATTGTATTAAATTTTCTCTGAATATTAAAGACCCACTGTTAGAATTCTTGGATATTTCAATTGGAAAGTATCGTAATCGCGATGCAAAGTTTTACCATGCAGTAGCTCATCTAGATCAATGTCTTAATTGTGGCTCAACTAATATCGTCCACAATGGTCATTTATATTCTAATGTGCGCTATCCTGCTTTAGATGCTAGCTTGCCTGTCTTTATCAGAGTAGCCAAGCAGCGAGTTATTTGTCGCGATTGTCATATGAATTCAATGGCTGAAACGGAATTAGTAGAAAAATACTGCTGTATCTCTAACGCCACTAAACGTAAAATTATTGGTTCTCTAACTGAAGATTGGTCCATGAAAAGCATTGCCAGACAAACTTCGACCTCAACCAACACTGTACAGCGCGTATTGGAGCGATACGGTTACTCTACCGTTGAAGATACCGATTGGCTGCCAGAATACTTAGCCTTTGATGAATTCAGAGGCGTTGGCAGACAGCTGCACTTTATCGCTATTGATGGTCATACTCATAAAATAGTTAAAGTGCTGCCTACCAGACTTAAGAAAGATATCATCAACTACTTCAAACGTTTTCCTCTTACGGTAAGAAACAAGGTCAAAACTGTAACTATGGATCTTAATTACTACTATGACATCATGGCTAAGGAGCTTTTTCCTAATGCTCAAGTAATTCTTGACCGTTTCCATATCGTTCAAATGCTCAATCGTTCTTTTAATTCTTGCCGTATTCAAGAAATGAAGAAGCACAAGAAAGGCACCAAAGAATATAACCTGCTTAAATATTATTGGAAACTGTATCTCAAACCATTTGAGGATCTTGAAAAAGTAAAGCCGTACCATCAACCAAGGCTAAAGGATACTCTGACTCAGGAACAAGTTGTAGCTGATGGACTCAGACTAAGTCCCGAGCTTGAGAACACCTACAATCTTATGCAAGATATCAGTAAAGCTTTAAGAGACAGAGATACCGATAAACTCAAGGATTTAATCAAAAGCAAAGATCACGTTGGCAACATGATGCATACCACGTTGAATACTTTCAAACGAAATCTTCATGATATTCTCAACGCTGCTAAGTTTGATGAATCTAACGGCTGTCTTGAAGGTACAAACCGCAAGATTAAACAAATTGAGCGTACTGCTTATGGCTACGCTAATTTTACTCATTTGATAACTAGAATTCAGTTAGAAGAAAAAGGTGCCATTATCAATAGAGTAGAGGGAGTTTAATTCTCGCCCCTCTCATTGCACCGGACGTACGGTT
>NZ_PCZF01000113.1:0-1442 GCF_002554115.1 Lactobacillus sp. UMNPBX4 | reverse complement strand
ATTAGATAAAATCTATCAAACAGCGTAAGTGTTCAATTTATTATTGCAATTTACGAAAAATAGAAATTTATCGTAAATGGAAAGATGAGAATATCTCAATAAGTCAATTGTCTAAAGCATATAAAATGAACTTAGCTAATTTAGATTACATGCTTAGATTGATTGATATGCATGGAACGGATATTTTAAATACTGGAAAGCAGGTTTATTCTAAAAAATTTAAAGAGCAAGCAATTGAACAAGCTATCTTTGGTACTAAGTCATATGTTCAATTATCGCTAGAATTAGGCTTCAAAAGCATTGCCATGCTTAACAAATGGCTTAGAGAATACAAAGAAAACGGGTATAATGTCATTATCAAACAGAAAGGACGCCCTGCCCGTGATCAAAGAGAGTCAAAAATCACGCAAGGAATTGGAGAAAGAGATCCAAAAGCTGAAAGAAGAAAACTTGCGATTGCGTATTGTGAACGAATACGTAAAAAAACTGAAGGCCTTGGATCAAGACAAAGATCGAAAGAAATAGCTAAGGCAATTACTGATCTAAGGCATGAATTTAAGGTTAGCTTGAACTATGTCTTAGATGCAATTGCAGAGCATCCAGAGCTGCCTACGATTGCCAGAAGTTCTTACTATAAAATAATTAAACGAAAGCCTAAGAAGCCCAAGCGTTCCAAACTTATTGCAAGGATCAAGGAAATCTTCAATTATCATCAGGGGCGCTATGGCTATCGCCGAGTAGCATTGCAGCTACTCAAAGATGGCTGGAACGTTACTGAGAAAACAGTTCGCTACTGGATGCATAAGCTAGGTCTTAAGGGTATCAGACGCAATAAGCGCAAGTATTCAAGCTATAAAGGTACTATTGGCAAAATAGCACCTAATTTGATTCACCGCGATTTCTTTGCGCCAATGCCTAATATGAAATGGTATACTGACATCACTGAATTTCATCTTAATGATGAAAAGCTGTATTTGTCGCCTATTTTGGATGGCTGCGGCGGTGATATAGTTTCTTACTCTATTTCAAAACATCCAGATATGGATTTAGTAATGACAATGCTTGATAAAGCTTTCGCTAAAGAAACAGCTCTTAACAACTGTATCTTTCATACTGACCAAGGCTGTCAATATCAGAGTCCAAAATACCAACGTGCTTTAAAACTTCAAGGCATCACTCAAAGCATGTCCAGAAAAGGCAATTCCATGGATGACGGTTTAATGGAGAACTTCTTTGGTCTGCTTAAGACAGAGATGTTTTATGACCAAGAATACAAATACCATAACCTTCAAGAATTAACTCAAGCCATTGAAGAATACATCGAATACTATAACGAAGAAAGGATAAAGAGCAGATTAAAAGGCTTAACTCCGAAAGAATATCGGAATCAAGCCTCTATTAATCCTGTATTTAAACTGTCTAATTTTTAGGTCTCAGTTCAT
>NZ_PCZF01000112.1:0-1453 GCF_002554115.1 Lactobacillus sp. UMNPBX4 | reverse complement strand
ATCAGTGCTTTAAAAGTCTAATATTAATTGTCAATGTCTTAACTTAATGACATTGTCTTAATTTGAGTGAAGCCTTTTTTATCCGTGTTTTTCATGCCAAGCCTTAATTTGAGCTAGCCTCTTCTTAAATCGAATCTCATTTCCCTGATCACTAGGATGATAGAATACCTCGTCTTCTATCTCTGGCGGCATAGTTTTCATATTGGTCAATTTATCCGGACTGTCTTGAGCATATTGATAATCTTCACCATAATGCAAATCCTTCATCAACTTAGTTGGTGCATTCCTAATCTGCAATGGAACTGGGAGATTCCCTGTCTTCTTAATTAATTTCTTTGCCTTTTTTTGTGCTACATAAACTGAATTAGATTTTGGTGTAGAGGCCAAGTAAATCACACATTCTGTTAAATGAACTCCACATTCTGGCAAACCGATGTATTTACATGCTTGAAAAGTATTAATTGCGACATTTAAACTATTGGTATCTGCTAAACCCACATCTTCACTAGCAAAACGAACTAGTCTTCTAGCAATATATAAAGGATCCTCTCCGCCCTCAATCATACGGTTAATCCAGTAAACAGCTGCATCAACATCACTGTTACGCATTGATTTATGCAAAGCTGAAATTAAATTATAGTGCTCTTCACCATGTTTGTCATAACGTAAAGATTTAGTATCAATTAACTGACTTAAAATATCATCATCAACTACAACGGTCTTACCAGATTTTTTACCATTCAAAACGGCAATTTCAAGAGTATTTAGACTGCTACGTGCATCCCCATTACCAAAGATTGCAATCTTACGTAAAGCCTCATCTGAGATTTTTATATTAAATTCAGGAAAAGCATTTGGATTCTTTAACGCTTGTTTTAAAAGTTGAATGATATTATCGGTAGTCAAAGAGTGCAACACGAATACCTTCGCTCTACTTAAAAGCGCCGAATTTACTTCAAAAGAAGGATTTTCAGTTGTAGCACCAATCAATGTGATACTCCCCTGCTCCACAAACGGCAAAAAAGCATCCTGTTGAGCTTTATTAAAACGGTGAATTTCATCAATAAAGACAATTGTCCTCTCACCAAATTGGCGATTTTGCTCTGCCTCTTCCATAATTTTCCGAATATCTTTGATTGAAGAAGTAACCGCACTAAAGGTGATAAAATGCGCCTTCGTGCGTTTAGCGATGATTTCAGCAAGAGTTGTCTTGCCTGTGCCAGGTGGTCCACATAGAATTAATGAGGGCACCTCATCCTTCTCAATTAATTCACGCAAGATCTTATCTGGACCGATTAAATCATCTTGACCAACGAAATCTGCTAAGGATTGTGGACGCACGCGGTCTGCCAATGGCGTATTTTTATTTTGATTTGCTAAAGAAAATAATGATTCTTCCGTAAATTGCAATAATAAATTGAACACTTACGCTGTTTGATAGATTTTATCTAAT
>NZ_PCZF01000111.1:0-1513 GCF_002554115.1 Lactobacillus sp. UMNPBX4 | reverse complement strand
TTGGTTCAGTATAAATTCTTGTGTAAATAGAAATTAGATAACAAAAAAAGAAGGGTTGTCCCTTACAATGTTAATAACGACAAAAACATGGGGAGCCCTTCTTACTATGAATTATACAGAACTGTCAGTTACTACTCAAGATGTTATGCCTAACAAAGGTGTCTTATCCTTTAATTCTGGTCTTACCGACTTTATTCAAGTTGGCGAGCCAATTCAAAATGAAGGTGGATTAACCTTTGTAGGAAAGCTAGATGAGCGTGGTGATACCTTCTGTCCTAATTGCTCAAGAAAACTAGTTAAAAATGGGTCTTTAGAATCTACCCTTAAGCACGTCGCTATTGGTGGAGTACACACCAATATCAGAGTGTCCTATGCACGTTTTCGTTGTCTTAACATTGATTGCCAATTCAACACTAGAAGCCAGTCTATCCCTTTTAAAGCTGATGGTTATCGCATCACCAAACCTTTAAAAGAATACACTGAGAAACTGTTAAGCTATGGCCTTACTCTAAAGGCAGTGGCTTGGCTTACTGGCTTGGACAAGATGACTGTAAAGTCAATTCACAAGTCTCTTCTACTGTCTAAATTTACAACTGATGGCAAGACACTCATAAAACCTGAAAGGCAGGCAAAATACTTAGCCATTGATGAGTTTAAGCTCCACGATGGCCATAAGTACGCCACCGCAATCATAGACTGGGAAACAGGGTATATTCTCTACTTAGCCCATGGCAAGAAGAAAGCCGTTGTTTTCGAGTTTATGGATCATGTTGGCGATGAGTGGATGTCAAAAGTTGAGGCGGTGGCTTGCGACATGAATTCAGACTTCGAAGAAGCTTTTAAAGGGCGCTATCCCAAGCTAGACATCGTCTATGATCGCTTCCACATTATCAAGAATTTCAACGATAAAGTGGTTTCTGAGATCAGAAAGGATGAACAAAGACGGCTGGCTGAAGAAGGCTCTCCAGAGGCTGCTAAGTTGCTTAAGAACTCACGTTACATCTTGATGTCTAAGAGGTCCACATTAGTTCAGAAGGACGAGGATGCCCGTCAAGGCAAGCTAGTGTCTACTGCTGGTGAAATATTCAATACACCAGAAATAAAGGCTTATGGCGGTAATGAAGCATGGTATGACGAGCTGTTGGAAGAAAACAAGCTCTTCTTCACAATAGACCTCGTCAAAGACTTGCTAGACCAGGCATACAACTCACATGACGAGGTGGAAATGTGCGTTAGACTTGAAGAGATCATAGACATCTGCAAGGCAACTGAGAATAGCCACTTTATTTGGTTTGCGCGTCTCTTAAATAACCATTTGAGAGGGATCTACACGTTCGCCAAATACGGGATATCAACTGGCAAACTTGAGGGTATCAACAATAAGATCAAGACTGAGAGACGTAAGGGTTATGGGTATCCAGATGATGAATACTTCTTTCTGCGATTAATGGAAATATCCCGAAAGGCATCCTAAATCTCACAGCCGTTTACACAAGTTTTTATACTGAACCTT
>NZ_PCZF01000110.1:0-1599 GCF_002554115.1 Lactobacillus sp. UMNPBX4 | reverse complement strand
GTAAGTGTCAATGTTTTTGCGGTAGCCTTTAAACCATTAGTCTAACCTTAATTTCTTAAATATTTATATGACTTAAATTTCTGCTTAGCTTGCTTAAATAACTATTGCCAGCTACCTGTGCGGTTAATGCGCCATGCTGGATGCCTAAATGAACTTCATGACGCTTCTTTAAGCTGTCACGGGCCGCTGCTTTTAATTCCTGTTCAGTCAATACAGTTATTTCTGAATCTTCAAACTCGCTGCTAAGCCAAAATTCCAGCTCTCGATTCTTGATGCAGCTTAAGATCCTAAGCATGCCTTCTGCTCCAGATTTTGACCATTTCTTGCCTTGCCCCTTAACACGGTAGGTATACTTGCGGTGGTTGCTCTCGCAGCAGCCAATGGCTTTAGTCACAGTCAGTTTTCGTTCCTTAAACGGCTTAATATCGTCCCAATGACGATCAATATAATTCCTTAGGCGCCCCAGATAATCATGATTGAGCTCGGTATTCAATTCATCAATTAGTCGGCTTTCTGCAGTGGTTAGGATAGTTTTAACTTTGTCATAGCTGTATTTGTATTCCAAAGCAGAAATCAGCTTGCCTTGCAGGTCAGGCGCAAAATATAGCCTTTCTTTGATTTTCTTATTTAGGTGAAAGACATCCAAGAAATGCTCATGACGCTTGCATAGCCCTACAATGTCATCGAAGTCTGTTTTGGCATATCCAGCACCGCCATCGGCGTTGCTAAGAATTACAGTATCAGAAAGATCATAAGTATTGGCCAGGTACTCCTTGGCTTCGTTCAGCGCATCAAGTCGGCTTAAAGAAACAAATTCCTTGGCATTGATTCGCTTTCTGCGTTTCTTGCTTATATTGACAATGCCTTCACAGACCTGATAGCGATGAAATTCCAACCGGCTTTTAGTGCCTTTGATCACCACGCCATCGCCTTCAAGATACAAAACTGGGACCTTTTTCTTAGTGCCTGCGGCATCATATCTTGAATCTGCTTCTTGGCCCGCTTTAATATTTTTCCCGGCCATTTTTACCAAATTGCCCACCTGCATATGGCTAATATTAAAGCCAGACAGGCAATTGACTGCTAGAGCAGTATTGCGATAAGTGGCAACGCTGCTTACTTCTAAGATGTTTTTGACTGCTAAAATACTGTAGCGCTTGTATTTGTCAAAGCCCATTAATTCATCCAAGGGATACCTTGCTTGTTTGCCTGGGCAGACATATCTTCTTCTGACATACCTAACTTCGCCAAAAGCCATATTGATTGAGCGCTCATTCTTCTTGTCAATCTGATAGCCCTGTGCTTTAACCTTGGTAATCATTTCATCATCAACTTTAGCTAAAGCCAAGGCCATGATTTCCTTAATCAGGTTTAAGAAGAAACAGATTATTTTTCTTTCACGCTTAATATAATTATCTTCAGACTTTATAATATTTGCGATTTCAGTTACAATTGAATTCATAAAAGACCAGCTTCTAATGTGTTTTTTGTTCTTAACATCAGACTACTGGTCTTTTTGTTTGAGCTCAAGTCCAAATTCAAAGGACTTGGGCTTTTTTAATTATTTATTCAACTTACCGTAAAAAATTATACACTTAG
>NZ_PCZF01000010.1:0-54596 GCF_002554115.1 Lactobacillus sp. UMNPBX4 | reverse complement strand
ACGCCGAAAGTAGTTGGTGGGCAACTGCCTGCGAGGAAAGGAAGCTGCCGTGCTCTTTTTTAATATTCCGGCTTAGCTCAGTTGGTAGAGCGCTTGACTGTTAATCAAGATGTCGTCAGTTCGAGTCTGACAGCCGGAGTAAGGAGAGAGAAGGAAGCCTAGCTTCCTTCTTTTTTTATCCTTTTTATGAGATAATGTCGAAATATTAATATTTAGGAGTTGATATTATGGATGAAATGGAAAAGATTGAACGCGAGTTATCTAAAAGAGATTACTTCGTAATCAGTTCCATGTTATTTGCTCTGTTTTTTGGTGCAGGTAACTTAATCTTTCCACTTCACTTAGGACAAATTGCTGGACATGATTGGTCGTTTGCAGCAGTAGGATTTTTAGTAACGGGTGTGCTATTACCGCTATTTTCGGTGTTAGCTATTGCATTGACGCATTCAGATGGTGTGTATGATATTGGTTTGCCAGCTGGGGCAAAATTTGCATTAGTGTTCATGACTTTGATTCATTTAACTATTGGCCCATTATTTGGTACCCCTAGAACGGCGACTGTTTCATATACCGTCGGAATAGCTCCTTTTGTACCAAAGCAGTTTAATCAGATTGGTTTATTGATTTTT
The DNA here is from genome assembly GCF_002554115.1 of Lactobacillus sp. UMNPBX4. Taxonomy (NCBI): domain Bacteria; kingdom Bacillati; phylum Bacillota; class Bacilli; order Lactobacillales; family Lactobacillaceae; genus Lactobacillus; species Lactobacillus sp. UMNPBX4. The sequence continues at coordinate 53,967 of NZ_PCZF01000010.1, read as the reverse complement.
ACGACTTTATTTTTCATTTTTGCTTATCTTATTGCATATAAAGAAAGTGATATTTTAAGTGCTCTGGGTAAGATTTTAAATCCTATCTTTTTAATCTTACTCTTTTTAGTGTTTTTCATTGCTTTTCTTTTTCCGATGGGAGATCCTAATGCGGCTCCAGCAACCAAGGCATATGGTAGTAGCGGTCTTTCATTTATTAATGGCTTTTTAGAGGGCTACAACACTATGGATGCATTGGCAGGATTGGCATTTGGAGTAACTATTATTACCGCAATTAGGCAAATGGGTAAAAAGGAAGATAAAAGTGTCGCAATAGTTACTGCTAAGTCAGGTGTATTTAGTATGTCAGCCATAGGATTGATCTACGTATTTCTAATCATCATTGGAGCTATGTCTTTAGGTCGATTTAAAGTTTCTGCTGACGGAGGAATTGCCTTTTCACAAATCGTTCAAAGTTATGCAGGTATTGCTGGACAAGCACTATTAGCAGCTTTAATAATCCTAACTTGTATCACTACAGCTGTGGGATTAGTAGCAGCCTTTGCACAAGATTTTCATGCTCATTATTCAAAATTAAGCTATCACAATTGGTTGGGGATTTCTTGTGGTGCTGCTTTCTTGGTAGCTAATTGCGGTCTGGAAACGATTATTGCTTGGTCTAAGCCGGTACTTATGCTGCTTTATCCAATTGCAATTGTAGTAATTATTCTATCGTTGGGCGTGCATATTTTTAAGAAAAATAAGACTATGTACGTGGTGAGCTTATTCTTTATACTAATTCCAGCTATTCTTGATATGATCGTCAGCATGCCGCCAGTAGTTAGTCAAAGTTCGTTTGGATTGGCTATTGCTCATGTTAGAAATACTCTTCCGTTAGCAGGACAAGGGTTATCTTGGGTAGTTCCTATGCTTGTCGGTTTAATACTAGGAACTATTATATTTAAGATTAAAGCTAAAAATAGTTAATCTGTAGGTAAAAACTTACAGATGCTTTTTAACTTAAATCGAGATTTTTAAATTCTTCGATTAATTCTTGCAAAGAAGAAGAAATCTTGGCTTCTTTTTTAGTTGCGATAAAGAAGTTAATATAAATTAGATTTTCATCAATTTTTAGTAGGTTCACTGGAGTTTGACGCATACGGCTAAGTATGCTAGCTGAAGAAATAGTAAGGCCTACTCCTCTTAATGCTAAGTCTGTAGCCGTAATGATGCTTTTACTTTCTAAAACAATGCAAGGCTTAATATGAAATTTTTGAAATAAGCCATTCACTTGATGTCGAATTGCCGATTCTGAGGCACTTAATACCATAGGAGCCTGCAAAACTTCCTTAAGGTCTAAGTCATCTGCTTCTAAAATAAACTTGTTAGAGCGGAAATAAGGCGAATTCTGAGGGATGACTACATAATATTGTTCTCCATTTTTGACTAGGTAATCTAAATCGTGGGAAATAGTCTCAGGTGTTTGTCCAATATAACAATCAATGTCACCATTGAGTAAATTTGTTTCATTTTTGCGTGGAGAATTTTCAAATAACTGAATTTCCACGTTAGGATTTTTTTGTAAAAATGAAGGTAATAATCGAGGCAATAAAAATGAACCTAAGCTTTCTAAAATGCCTAATTTAATGATTTCCTTGTTAGGTTGGGTATATGGAGCAAGGTCGCGATCCAATTGTTGGTCACTGTAAGAAATATTTTCTAAATACTTGTAATAAATCATGCCTGCTTCTGTTAATGAAAAAGGTGTCCGGTCACGATTGATAATTTTGGTACCAAGTTTTTTCTCGATTCTTTTTATTAACTGGGTCAAATAAGGTTGAGAAATATATAATTCTCGGGCTGCTTTAGTAAAATTGCTCTCTTTAAGTAATACATCAAGATAATGTAATAAAGCCTCAGGGTCATTCATGAAAATCCCTTCTTTCTTTCGATAATAAAATTATTATAACGCATTAGCTAGAGAACTATTTCATCTATAAATTAGGTATAGATTTAGAACAAAAAAATATCAGCCTTTTTGGCTGATTTTTTAGTTTGCAATAAAATCAATTAATTGCTGAGCAGGTTGAGATAACTGATGCTTAGTACTATAGACTAGATAGATGGTTCGCGTGCTTTGAGGCAGCTCTAATTTAGATGCCAATTTTGAAGCTGTAAAAACGGTATTTTCAACATATAAAGGAATAAAGTTTAAATCAGAATAATTATCAGTTTTTGAACAAACGCCTAAGTCGAAATTTCCGTTTTGGACTTCTAAGCAAATTTGATTAGAAATAGCATTGTGGTAAATGTAATGAAATGTGCTAGAATTTTCTTTTTCGAATGCTGAAGTAATATGAGGCAGAAAGTTCTCTCTAGCAGTGGGGATGCAACCTATTTCTATAGTATTATTTCTCATTTGCTTGGTATGATTAATATTATTTTTTGTCTTTTCGAGGGTTAAGATAATGGAATCTGCTGATTCAAGGAATATTTGACCGTATTCTGTTAATTCAATACGGCCGTTACGCCGTTCGATTAAATTATAATGTATTTCTAAGGTTTTGATTGAATTAGATAAGCTAGGCTGAGAAATATGTAATCGTTTTGCAGCACTAGAAAATTGGTGTTGTTTAACCAATTCATTAAAGTAATAAAGTTGATTTAGATTCATAATTTAGCACTTCACTTATAATAATATACTAACTATTATTATATTATCTTTTTAAATAAGAACAATATTCGACTTGAGAAGAAAAAAGAGAGCAGATGTTTACAGTCTGCTCTCTTTTGGGGATTTATTTTATTGATCAAATTTTTTATTTATTTCTAGTTGTATAAACCAACTTTATTAATATTAACTAATACATCTGGCGTATTAGTTAAGTTAAAACTAACATCTTGGCCGGCCATAATATTATGGTATTCGCCATTGGTCCATTGAGAATTGTTAGTTACATCATATACGGTACCGTTAACTGCAATATAGGCAGGCCGACCATTTTTTCCGTTATAGTTTGATAGAGTTTCTCTGGTAAATTTTTTCATAGGAAGCTCCTTTCTAAAGTAAAATACGTTATATTAACGGTAACACGTTGTCACTTTAGAACAAACTATTTCAAATTATCTTATATTTTTCTTATGAAAGATGGCCGCGCCAGCCTGCGATATCCCAATCTGTGAAATCATAATTAAGTTTCTTACCGTAAATTTTTTCGTATGCGGCAACTTTTTGTTGATAATCTTGTTCCATCATTTTATGCGCATTTTCATTAGCACTTAAAGAAACATCAGGAAAAATCGGTTGTAAAACATGGACAATATATTTAGTCTCGTAGAAATTAGAGTCTTTCTTTTCTATTTTTGGCAAATCTCTAATCTCAATAAAGAGCGAAATAACTGGCACGTTTTGTTTTGCAGCAAAGTAATAGGCGCCACGTTGCAATTTACGTGGTTTACGATAATTCCACCACATTTCTTGTTCAGGATAAATTAATACCCAGTTGTTTTTAGCTAGTGCGTTGCTTAAATGCTTAGGAAATACATTGCCAATATAACTTGCGCTTTGAACTAGAGGGATAGTTCCAACATAGTTCATTAAATAGCGGAAGAAGCCTGGCAGCATCAAGTTAGTATCTTCAATGACGATTGAGAGTTGATGATGCATCTTGTTGGCTAATAATTTAATTGGTAAAGAATCAATCTGGTTAAAGTGGTTAGCAGTTACGATTGCTCCACCAATAGGAAGATTGTTTAAATTTTCCAATCCCTTGAATTCAGTAGAACCTGCTAAGGTTTTGGCAAAAGTAGTAAGCATAGCGTGTCCAATTTGATTATTAATTTTGCTAGAAAATGATTTGCGATTTTTCCAATAGTCATTAACTAACTTCAATCGTTCATCAAGCGTCATTTGTGGATCGCCAATTTCTGCCTTTGCCGTAAAGTCTCGCTTGTTGGCAGCTTTTTGAATATTTTTAATTACAGCTTCGCGGTTATCGCCAAAAATCATAGTTTAACAGCCTCTCGTTCTTTCACTCGTGCCCAATTATTAGGATCTTGTTCAGTTTTATCTTCCTTTAAAAGCATGTGATTAAGTTTTTCTCGATCATCTGCGCGTTCGGCGTCAGTATAATTATCGAGTTCAGCTTTTAATTCATTATAAAACTTAGTCTCTTTAGCACTTTGCCAGAAGTAATCTTCGTATTGAACATTTTTAAAATGCCATGGTTTAAAGAAAAGATTGTAGTGGATCAGACCAGGATTTTTCAGTGGCTTAGTATTTTCATTAGGCATCGCATCCCAACGCGGATCAAGGTGCAAAATCCTTCCTTCACCAATTTCATTTAAGTAATCCTGATCTGGGGCAATACAGTCAAAGTGGTATCTTTCTAGTAAATTCATGAAGTGGTTAATGAAATGCTCATCGCGGAATGCCTTAGAGTTCATGACTAGCATCCCTGAGTTAATATATTTCTTTGGATCTAGCGCTAAAACATCTTTGATGTATTTCACCATTTTGGCTACATATTGGATAGAGGAGTCGGTGCAAGCACCGAATAGGTTGTTGCCTAGTTCGGTGTTGTAAAGTTTGGCAATGTCATCATTTACAATAGTGTCACTGTCGATATAAATTGCTTTGTCGTATTGCGGGAATAATTCCGGGATAAACAAGCGATAAAAAATCGACATGGTAAAGAAATCAGCGCGCAGGAAATTTTCTTTGCGATTTTGAATTGGCTTAACTAATTCATCATCAATATGGAAAAATTTAACGTGCACATTTTGAATGCCAAGATCACTTAAATCTTGTTTATGCTGGCCAGATAAATCTTGGTTTAAAAAATATACTGTGTAGTCTGTCTCAGGATTTGCATGTTTAACCAGTGAATTAAGCGATACTGCAGCATACTTAGTGAAGTCGTCACTAATGCTATAAAAAACTGGAACTGTCATAATTGCTTTCCTTAACCAATCTTTACTGATTCATGTTGCTTAACTTTAGCCCAGGTATTTGGCTCTTTGACGATTGTATCAACTCTTTCAGCCATCCGTTCTAGGTCGGCACGTGCTCTTTGACGATCTTCATCTGTGAAATCATCTAATTGTTTCTTTAATTCATCATAATATGGTGTCTTCTTGGCAACATCCCAGAAGTAGTGGGCGTATTGGACATCGGCGAAGTGCCATGGTTTGAAGAATAAGTTGTAGTGCACGATCTTAGGATTTTCGATTTCGGGGATGCTTTCGTTAGGCATTGCGTCCCATTCCTTAGGTAAGTGGTAGATCTTGTCTTCGCAAATTTCGTTCATGTAAGCTTGATCTGGATCGACGTTGTCGAAGTGATATTTGTCCATTAAGTAATAAAACTTGTCTACGAAATGCTTGTCTCTGAATGCCTTCATGTTAAAGACGATCACGCCGTTGTTGATGTACTTTTCGGCAGGTAAAATGCCTTGACATTCCTTGATATATTTTTGCAAAAGTGGCATGTAGCGAATAGACAAATCAGGACAGCTGGCAAACATGTTGTCGCCGATTTCGGTGTCGTATAAATCTGCAATATCCGCACAAATGATGGTATCAGCATCTAGGTAAACTGCCTTGTCGTATTGTGGGAATAATTCAGGGATGAACAGACGATAGAAGATAGACATGGTGAAAAATTGGGCACGTAAGTAGTTTTCTTTAGTCTTGTGAATTGGCTTAACCATGTCGTCGTCAATGTGGAAGACGTGGACATGAATGTTGTCGGTTGACATGTCTTCCAAGCTCTTTTTGTGTTCATCAGAAATTTCTTGAACCAAAAGAGTGATGGTGTAGTCCTTCTTAGGATCAGCATGATCAATTAATGATTGAATTGAAACAAATGCATATGGTGTGTAGTTATCACTGATAGTGTAAAAAACAGGGATAGTTTTCAAAATGGTTCCTCCAAGTATTATTCTTTCAAGTTATTGCGAATTTTGAGATATTCGTTGAGTATATCGTCGTATTCATGTAGATGCAGTACGCTGTGCACACGAGCTACGTCCCATGGCTTAACTGTTTGGGTATGGAAGTAGGGCCAGAAACGAAAACTAGTGGTAAAGTGTTGAATCTTGGTATCCTTTTGCAGGCGATATTGTTCGTTGTAACGACGAGGTACGACACGTTTTGCAACGGCAAGTTTGTTAATTGCTGACTGGTCAGGTAAGAACATCTTCTTGGTTTGCATCATGTCTCTGACTTTGGCAAAAAGACCAGTTTGCTTGATCTTAACCATATTCAAAAGCAAAACACCGGAGTTTAGGTAATCAAAGACGCGCTTAGTTTTGACATTGTGGAAGAAGAATCTGCCCCAATAGTCGAGCACGCCGACGAGTTCGATACCCTTGATATTTTGCTTGTAAAAAGCAGTAATGTCGCCGCGGATAACGATGTCGTCGTCTAGGTAAAGAATGCGGTCAGGAATCTGTGGTAATTCATCCGCAAATAGACGCAACATGGCATAAGGGGTAAAACGCGTATTCATGTTGGCTGTAGGTGGCTGCTTGATAAATAGATCGGTGCAATCGATCAACTCCAGCGTATTTTTAGGTTTTGCTTTAACTAATAAAGAACGAATAAAATCTGCGGCATGCTCAGAGAAGGGATGATACTTGCGTTCATCGCTGTGAGCTTCCATGGTTAAAATATAGAGGTGCAGTTCCTTGGCACCAGAGTTCTTTAATAAAGATAGTGTGGAGATTAAAACGCCGTCTTCTGCGTTTTCGTCCCCGCAAAAAAGTATGTTCATAATTACTCCTGTTTAGTAGTATTTGAATTTACTAATCTGTATATTCTATATGATACCATGTAGAATTCATTTTTCTGAATGGAAGGATGAAGTCGATGAAAATTTCAGAAGCTTTGAGGAAAGAACGACAGGATAGAAATTTAAAACAAAAAGATATGATTAAAAATATAGCTATCTCTAAATCACATTATTCGCAGATAGAGCATGGAAAGCATCGTATTTATGCTGAAGATTTATTAAAAATGTTAGCCGACAATAATATTGATTATCATCATTTTTTGATGAAGTGGCTCCTAGTTATGGATTTAGAAATGACAATTCTGAATTACAAAAAGAAATGTCCCAAGCTTTTTATGAGGCTGATGTAAAAAAGGCAGAGATGTTAAAAGATAAAATTTTACAGCAAAATTTTCCAATGGAATATAAATTGCATGCATTACTAATAGTGGCTGAATTGAAAAAAACTAAATTAGATGCGAAAACACAGAAAGAAATTCTACAGTCAATGTTTTCCCAGAATGACTGGACTAAGAATAGAGACACACTTCGTATTTTTGGCAATGCAATGAAATATTTTGATAAAAGTGTACGTAGAACATTAATGCAGTCTGTACTGAGAACGTATTAAAATATTAATAATTTCTCGGATGGAGAAATAATACGGATTGCTACGATTTGTGTTAATTATCTATTTAATATTGATGATAAGCATGATTTTCAGGATAAAGAAGTTGAACAAATATTCTTGTTACTCAAAAGTTTAGAACCAATTCCAGCTTTTTAAATGTATAAACTATTGGGTAAATTTTATTTAGCAATATCGAAGGATCAAAAAGAACATGCAAAAGAGATAAAGGACTCTTTGAAACTAGCTGGATACACTGAAATAGCAAAAAGATTAGTGATTTAGTTTTCTGTAGAAAACTTCTCTGACTATATTAATATTCTGTTTATGATAAAATGTGAAGAAGTAAGAATATTATTAGAATTATCCTCAATAGAAAGAATAGAAAGGTATTATGTCTACTCCAGGATGGATTTGCATGGCATTGCTGATAATAGGTATCGCCGTTTCAGCAACGCCAGCGTATAAAAATTATCGCGCGTGGCTGTGGCGAAAGTGGGGCTACTTCAATGTGGCAGTGCCAATATTGATTATGTTGGTTGCTAATATATACGCATGTTTTCAAGATGGCGCTGTAGTTCTTATGACTATACTTATCCCATTAGATGTTGTTGCTGTCGTTGCTGCGATTTTTACGTATTTTCAGATACGCAAAACGAAAAAATAAGGTTAACATGAAAATATTTTAGATATAAAATATAGGCGTAAAAAGAAAGGCGAGTTAAAACAATGAAATCAAAAAAGATTTTAACAGCTTTATTCACTGCAGCTTCAGTTGCTACGTTACTTGGTACGGCACCAGTTACAGTTAATGCCGCAAGTAGTAATTCTGATGCAACTACGACAAATGCTAAAAAGTCACCTAAGATGATAATTCAAAATACGCCTAAGCTTAGTAAATGGGGCTATGTTATAAATGTTAATTCTTCAGCACAACCTATTTATGTTGGTAAATCCAACTATGCCAAGATGGTAAATAATCCACATTTTAAAGGAAACGAAACTGTTAGTCCTAAGAAAATCAAGAATGTTAGATTTAAGATTGAAAAGGTTATGCACTTTCAAGGCGTAGGTGGTGCTCCAGAATATTTTGTTACCTCTAAGGATCACAAATATAATGGTTGGACGCCAAATGCAGGCTTGCAATATTATGCTATAAACAGTAAGACTTTTCAGAAAGTGATTAAACCATTGAAAAAAATAGAAGGAAGAAGTCCTATCAGACCAAATAAAAAGTTTACTTCTAAAGGCAAAATTACTGATCGTAAATGGCTTGCTAAAAATGAGCATGATTATGCTTTAGCAGTCAAAGCTGCTAAAAAGTTGAAGGGTGATCAACGCAAGTTTGTTTTAGGATCTTTAAAACAAATGAAACAAGATTGTGTTCTGCGTAATGTCATGATGGAAAAGAAAGACAACATTTTGTTATGGAGCGTTAATTAGGTAACTAAAACTCTTAAAGACAAACTAATAAGGTTAAGAAGCAAAAACGTTTCTTAACCTTATTTTTTGATATATTGACAATATTCATAGTCGCTGAGATTAGCTCGGTCAATTAATGTCTTTTGAATTTCGTCGTGAAGCTTATTTTGCGCTTCCTTACGGCTTAAAGTTTGATCTGGGTAAAATGGTCCATCGATATAAATAACGGCGCGAGGACGCTTGCTAAAGCATCTTTTATGGTAGGTTTTGGTCATAACGAAACTTGGTGCGTTCAGTTGAACAGGAAAGTGCATGCTGGTTGCATCAAATGGACGAATTTTGGTGTAGTATGGCCAAACGTGTGCTTCTGGGTAGATTAGAACTTCACCTTTTTTATCCTTGATCACAGTTTGGATAGCTTTGATTAATTTAATTGATTGCTTCACATCCTTGCCAACGGGAAGGCCACCGTAGCGCACTAGGTATTTGCCGATGAAGGGGATGCCCCAGTTGGCTTGGCCTGCGATCGCGTAGAAGTTCTTAATAGGAAAAATGGTGAGGGATGTAAAAACGTCACCCATTGGTCTGGTGTGATTACCATAGATGAAATAGCCGCCGTCGACTTGCTTTAGTTTTTCTTTGCCAATTACCTTAACGTTGTCGAAAAAGCGGAAGACGAGCCAGCCAAAGCCTGCAGCGAGGCGACGAGCAATGGCGGACCAGATTTTGGCCCCACGAGAATTGGGCAAAATTACGTAGTCATCTGGTAAGCTAAAATTTTGATCGTGGCTGTCGACCACGTCATCGGTAGTTTTGTGATAATAGTAAATTCGTTTCATTCGTGTTCTTTCAAGATAGTTATAAATTAATCTTATCATGAAAAATATTAAGCGAAAAATCGATGCATCAGGCAAAAATTTTTGTGCAATAATATTCCTGAATTCATGAATAAAGGGGTAATTGAGTATGAAACTTAACAAAAAAATGTTGTTTTCTTCTGCTGTTATTGCGGGACTTCTCTTAGGCGTTGCGCCTGCTACTGTTCAAGCTGCAAGTACTGCTAGCAATGCACCTAAAACCACAAATGTTAATCCGAAGGCCGTAATTGAAAATGACCCTAAGTTAACTAAACAAGGCTATGTTTTAAGAATTAAAAATTCTAAGGATGCAGATCCTATTTATGTAGGTAAAAGCAACTACAAATATGCTTTAACGCATTATGAAACCTTCAAGGGCAAGACAATTAGTCCAGCTAAGGTCCAAAACGTTAAATTTAGAGTTGAAAAGGTAGTAAGATTCCACGGCAAAATTAGTGGTGCTCCATTATACTTAGTAGTTTCTAAGGATAAGAAGTACAGCTGCTGGACTACGCAAGCAATGCTTCAATATTATTACTTCAACAGCAAGGGGATGCGTGGAGTAGTAAATCCATTGAAGAGAATTGCTAATAGAAGCGCTGATAAGAACATTATTAGTCTAAAGAATAAACAAAATAAACGCGACTTTAATGCAGCGATGAAGGCTGCTAATAAGCTTAAGGGTAGTCAGAAGAAATTTGTGGTAAATTCTTTGAAGCAACTTAAGAAAGATAACAATATTGGCGTTGAAGGCGACAATTTACTTTTATTTGGCCTTTAAAGTGAAAAAATACGTTAAAAGAAGATAGAAAAACTGATGCATCTAAGTTATGAAGCTAGGAGCATCAGTTTTTTGTTTCTCTTTAAATGGAGTTTAATGTATTGAATGTTAATACAATTATAGTCCATTTTCATTTATGTCCATATTGATTGACTTAAAAATTGGGGGGGAGATAATAGAAGTATCAGCGAGATATTAACAGAAAGATGATTAAAATGAAGAAGAATAAACTTATCTTGGCTTCAGTTGCAGCATTAATGGCTGTAAGCCCAGTGCTTCCACTTAGCTCACAGGCTCACACAGTTCAAGCTGCAGATAATTCTGTCAGAAAGACAGTTATGCATAATTCAATTGCTTATGATAAAGATGGCAATTCAACAGGTCAAAAATATATTACCTATGGCTCAATTTATGTTGACCCAACCCCTATAACTATTAAAGGAAATCAATATTACAAAATTTCAGGCAAAGATCAATACGTTAGAGTAACTAACATTGATGGTGTAAGGCGTAGAGTAACCCACAATGCTTATATTTACCGTACTTCCACTCAAAGAACACCTTACGGTATGACTGCAAGCAGTAAGAAATGGAAGTTATACAAAGGCGAAATAGTAACTACTTATGGTGGCTACTACACTTTTAAGAATGGCAAGCACTACTTCAAGGTAGGCGGACCAAGAAAGCAATATGTTAGAACTGCTAACTTAGGTCCAGTTATCGGAACTAATACTTCAACAAGTTCTAATAATTCGTCAAACACCACAACCAATAATACCCAACCAGTTGGTAAAGATGAAACCACTGTAACGGTAACTACTCCATATACTTATCTATTTACAGAAGTGCCTGGCAAGATTGAAGTTCAACGTACTAATAAACGTGTTAAAAAAGGTGATAAGTTTGTAGTAGACCGTTTAGAACAAGGGACACGTGCTGGTACTGGGCAAGACGGTGATGACGATAATGAGCTAGCAATTTATCATATTAAGGGAACAGATTATTGGATTTATAATAATGATGTTCAAGCTGCTAAGCAATTATCAGTTCAGAGTTATAACAAAACAGACAAATCATTAATTACTATGGATCAACCAGTTGAAGTCTACAATGCAGATGGTACTTCTCAAAATATTAGAATTAAGAAGAACGATTTGGTATGGAGAGTTGATAGCTTATCATACATTTGGGTAGCCAAGGAAAATAAGGCTGAACTATTCTATCGTTTACATTTGAATGGTGAATATAGAAGCGTTTATCGCTTAACAAACAATGGCGACTATGTTTCCGATCGTGTTCCAATTAAAAATGCATACATAAAAGCAAGTGAAGTTAAAGTTGATCCAAATGGTTTGAAATTAACTCCATCGAACACAGAAGCTGAAGCAGAGGATGCTGCGAAAAAGTAAAATTAAAAATAGATTTTAAAACTAAAAAACTGATGCATCTAAGCTATGAAGCTAGGAGCATCAGTTTTTTGTTACATTAGATCGTCATTGTCTTTAAAAAGTTGCTTGGTTGCAGCGGTCATTCTTTCGGGGATGCCATAGTTCTGCATAAAGGTTCCTGGTTCTTGAATGTAGTCACCATTTTTGCAGGAATAGTCGTAAATAATCTTAAGAGAAAATAGATCTGCTTCCTCTTCTTCCGAGTTTTGTCCTGAAAAGCTAGGCTAATAAGCAATACCTGAATCACCTAACATTAAGTGACCAATTTCGTGACCAATGATAAAAGGCAATTCATTAGAAGTGTGCCAATTAGTATTGATTACCATTTTATGAGCATTCTTAAATGAAAGTGCTGGGTCATATGTCTCTCCTTTAACCAAGATGTATGAAAGACTTTGCTTAAAAGCATAATTGAGTAAGTACTCAATTAACTCTTCTTTGCCTAAGTTTCTCATTTCTTGTCTGCACGACCTTCCTTAATGTCATCTTCCATTAATCCTCGAATCATATTGAGATATCTCTCAGGAACGTTGTAACCATGATATGAATAAGGCTTTTCTTCGTCTAGTGGAATAGAAGTTGGTTGTCCTTTTGCAGGTATAGGGGTAGGATCATCAGTTTTACCTTTTAGGTAATCGATTGAAGTATTTAATACTTCAGCTACGGCCTCTAAGGCATCACCACCAGGCCTCTTATTTTTCCAATTATAGATAGAATTAGTACCTAATCCAGCCTTGTCATTCACTTCACGTAAGTTCATTTTATATTTTTTTGCTAATTCTTTAGTACGCTCTAATTCAATCATGGCAAGCATTCTCCGAATATTTTAAATTATTAAATAGGTATTTTTACTAAAAATGTATTTACAATATTAGTCTTTAGACGCGGCATAAGAACTGTCAACGAGATATGAAAGAAATAAGAAAAAGCCTAGAAACACGTGTGTAAGTAAGGAATCATGTGCTTAAGGTTATTTCTTATACCATTATATTAGTATAAATACTAATATAAGTCAATGAATATTAGTATCTAGTTGATAAATTTTATTCAAAGAGGTGGTGCCAATGACTGTGCAATAAGGAAAAAGAGAGGTGAAGAAGAAATCATGGATATTCATGATTACGTTGAACTAATAGCTCTAGCGTTTTGGGTTATTAGTGTTGTAAGTGTTGGTATCTTGAGTCATGTTCACTTTAAGAACAAAAGGCTAGAAAGATTGCGTATTGTTACAAGCAATCTAATGAAAAGCTACATCAACATGTATGACCAAGAGAATTTATCTGATGAAAAGAAGATCAATCGAGTTGGCAATGCAGTAGTTGATGGCTTGCAAGCTAAGGGCTTTAAGTTGAGTGAACAAGAAGTGCAGGACATTTTTGCGGAGGTTGCAAAGCAAATGAATGACTTGCACGAGACTCAGGATAAGTAGATTTTTTGGAGGTTTTATTATGGTTGATATTACAAATGCGAATATAGAGAAAATGTATGAGTTGAATGGCTTACATGAGGTTGTAGTTCAAAAGGGTAATGTTGGAAAGACCTACAATTATGCTCTTTAATTACTAAAACAGGGTACAGATGCGGTAGTATATCGTGCTCGTCATGGGAGAGATTTTGTGAAAGGAAAAGGCAAGAATAGTAATGTTGAGCGATTGTATTTAGATGGGATTCATTCTGTTCCTGCTAATAAAACTTTGCAAGCAGCTGGTGGTCATACTCAAACTTGGGAATATGCTAATCGGACAGATTCTTATAGTGGAGCAAGTGAATGGTTTATCGGTACTAAGCCTAAAAAAGATCCTGATCATTCTTCAATTTATTGGGATACTCAAATTGCTAGAGTAAAGTTCAGTAAAGCTGAATATAAATTCAACACGCAATTACCTCGCATTTCCAATTTAAATCAAGCTGGTAGGAAATTTGGATTAGCATATAGTGGTAATGACTTGGTTAGATCTGAAGCAGCCGTATCTCCATCTCCAAATTATAGTTATTTTTTAATTGTTACTGTAGATAAAAGTGACACAGGATATTTTTCACTTTATAATTTGGAAGATGTTAACAATGCTTTAGATAGAGTTGGTACAGGTGATGTAAATTTGAAGACAGACGCATTAGCTGATCAGTGCTTGAAAGCATTTAAAATTAAAGGTCTAGTAAAAGAAATTACATCATTACAAGGATATGATATTGATGATAACCTGAATATTTATATTTCAAGTGAGGCACATCCAGATCAAACAGATATTTATTCTAAACCTAGAAAAATAGTCAAAATTCCATGGGAAGCTACTGAAGCTTCTGAATGGGATATAATTCGTTTAGATAATAGTTTTAAATTAAATGAATCGGGATATGCTACAGAATTTGAAGGTATTCAAGTTAATAGTGAAAATGATCTTTATCTGACTGTTGCCTACCATGATAGTTCAGATTATACAACTCGAAAGAACAAAATTTTTAAGATTAATTGGTAGTTAATAAAAAAAGACCAATATGTTCAATGCTTAAACATATTGGTCTTTTTTTAATATTGCGTTCTTTGCATGTTGATAAATGATTTTGTTGGATGAGCTGAAAATGGCATTTTTGGCTTTTTAACTACATTTCCAGAGTAAATCCAGTATTGCGTGTTTTTAATATGATAAGAAGAATAAAGTGAGCCATTTAAAATATTGGCTTCATCGACTACTAATTTTTGTCCTCTTTTTAAGATCTTCTTGGTAAATTTACCAGATGGGTTCATAGCATATACATTTTTATCTGGTGGTAATGGCTTTCCAACTATTACAGTTGCTTGATTAGTAAAAACAGTTTTTTGGTTTATTCTTTTGATATTACAACATTTGATATATTTATTATTGTTCAACTTGTAGTATGGTTGAGATTTAATAACTTTATATGGAAGATAATATAAATCAACTTTAAAATCAGGACTTGATTGTAAATCTTGTCGTACTTGCACGTAATATCTCTTCACAGAATTTGTTTTTAGCAATTTTCCTGGAGCAGTAACAGCCTTATTCTTCTTGATGTAATTGTTTTTACCACGTAAACGTTGGCCTTTGTTGTTGTATACATAGGAGTTACTGTTTAAATACAGCTTCACATTATTGGCTGCCTTAACTGGGCTGGAATTCATGCCTAGTGAAACGATGCCTAAAAAGACAGCGATCAGAACAGTAAATATTGTTTTATTCTTTTTCATGTGTTAACACCTCATCAATATTCGAATGTTAACCATATTAAAGCACATAAATTGGGGGGTACAATAATTCACACTGATCCCAAAAAGATGGCCATCAAGCCGCCTTTTTCACATATCTAATTTTAAGCACAAAAAAAGCACCGCCTTCTTGCAGTGCCATTTCCATATTATGGGTGGCCAGGGGATCGAACCCTGGACCCACGGATTAAGAGTCCGTTGCTCTGCCAGCTGAGCTAGCCACCCATATTTTTTATCAGCTCTCTCGCTGACAGTTAAATATATTACCAGTAGATTTTGCTTTTGACAAGTACTTTTTTAAAAAAAGTCAAAATAATTGCTCAAAAACATAAAAAAACAAAAAATCGGCCATTTGACCGATCAATCTTAAAGCTTATCTTCAATGTGATATGCAGTGCCAGTCTGATCTTCCTGCATCTTGTCTGCATAGTAGACAGCATAGATACCACTCTTATCATTTTTAGCAATTACAATCTGGCGGCCCGTTGGACGTTCTGCCTTAATAATTTGTGCACTTCTGCGTGCTTCCTTGAAGTCATGGGAAGATGCAATCGCATCCCCCGGATTGAAAAATACAGCTTCGTTCATAGTAAAGCCCCCTTAGTCAAAATATCTTATCTATATTTTACCAAGATCGGCAGCCTTAAATCCAATTAGAAGATCAAAAAAAGAGATAGGATTAAAGTCCTATCTCTAACTAATATGTTATGGGTGGCCAGGGGATCGAACCCTGGACCCACGGATTAAGAGTCCGTTGCTCTGCCAGCTGAGCTAGCCACCCATGTGCTGAATCAATCAACAGATATTATTATGCAATTAACTGGCAAAAAATGCAAGACTTTTTTTAAATTTTTTCGATTTTTTTGGCTAAAACCGCAAAATCCAGTATAATGTAAGGGCAAAGGAGGCATTCCCGATGCCAAAAAAGATTCTCGTCGTCGACGATGAAAAGCCGATTTCTGATATCATTAAATTTAATTTAACTAAGGAAGGCTTTGATGTCGACACCGCCTATGATGGCGAAGAAGCTGTTAAGAAAGTTGACGAATACGATCCAGACTTAATGATCCTGGATTTAATGTTACCAAAGAAAGATGGACTCGAGGTTGCTCGTGAAGTTCGTCAAACGCACGATATGCCAATTATCATGGTAACAGCTAAAGATACTGAAATTGATAAAGTACTTGGTCTAGAAATGGGTGCTGATGACTACGTCACTAAGCCTTTCTCTAATAGAGAATTAGTTGCCCGCGTTAAGGCTAACTTGCGCCGTCGTGACATCGTTAAGAAGGCAGAAGCAGCCAGCCAAGATGATACAGATAAGAATATTAAGATCGGTAACTTGGTTATCATGCCAGATGCTTATATTGTTGAAAAAGATGGTCAAAAGATTGAACTTACTCACCGTGAATTTGAGCTTCTTTACTACTTAGCTCAACATATGGGGCAAGTTATGACTCGTGAACACCTTTTACAAACTGTGTGGGGCTATGACTACTTTGGCGATGTGCGTACAGTCGACGTAACTGTTCACCGCTTGAGAGAAAAGATTGAAGACAATCCAATTCAACCTCAGGTTTTGGTTACTCGTCGTGGTGTAGGATATTACGTAAAACAGCCAAGTGAAGGTTAATGAAGAAAGTCACAAAACTGAAAAGGTAAGTGACTTTCTTTTTTATGTTAAAAATGTTGAATGAATGATGAAAAAACTCAGAGAGAAATTAAACGCTACATTTAATTCAATTAATACTAAGCTAGCGATTGTGTTTATGTTGATGCTGCTAGCAACAATTGAAGTAATTGGAGCTTATTTTACCAGGCAATTAGAACAAAATAGTATTGAAAACTTTCAATCATCGATTCAGATTCAGACGATCGTAAGCAATCAGTTGGCCAATCAACTAGCCAGCGATAGCAAAAATGCCAATGATCGCTTGAATCAAATCGTCAATGATTATAACAATGACTCGATTAGTGAAATTATCGTTGTTGATAATAAAGATACTATTCGTGCGGTCTCTAATTTGAACGATAAAAGCAAGATTGGTCAGCGAATTAACAATACTGATGTTAAGCAAGTAATTTCAACCGGGCACCAGATTAATAAGGTGGTTGATGATCATGGCAATTACATGATTCAGATCTCGCCTTTAACTAGTGGCAACGGTTCGAACAACAATGTTGGTGCAATTTATGTTAAGGCCAGCATGCAGGATGTCTTCGATAATCTGCGGCAGATTTCCTTAACATTCTTGATTGCTTCATTAATTGCGGCACTACTTGGAGCATTTTTAGCACTAGTTATTTCCCGCGCAATTACTCAGCCGATTGAGGAAATGCAAAAACAGGCCCTGCATATTGCCAACGGTGATTATTCTAGTCAGGTAAAAATCTACTCAAACGATGAGTTGGGACAATTGGCCAAAGCCTTTAATACTTTGTCCGTTCGAATTGAACAATCGCAAGAAGAATCAGATAGTGAAAGACGTAGGCTAGATAGCGTGCTGTCGCACATGAGTGATGGGGTGCTTGCTACCGACCGTCACGGCAACGTCAGCGTCGTTAACCACATGGCACTTAGATATTTGAATGCGAACGAAGATGAGATCATTAATAAGCCAATAGCAGAAGTTTTAGGTTTGAAAGATACATCGTCACAAGATTTGATTTCTAGCCAAAAGGAAATCGTTGTTACTCTTGATCCGGGTACGCGTGATGAAATTATTTTGCATGCTAGTTTTTCATTAATTAAGCGTGTAACAGGTTTCGTATCAGGTAGTGTTTGCGTTCTTCATGATGTCACGGAACAACAAAAGAATGAAAATTCACAAAGACAATTTGTTTCCAACGTCTCTCACGAGTTAAGAACACCTTTAACAAGTTTGCAAGCCTACATTGAAGCTTTAAATGAAGGTGCATGGAAAGATCCTGAAATTGCGCCTAAATTCTTGGAAGTCACTCAGCAAGAAACAAGTCGAATGATCAGAATGATTAACGACTTACTTAGCCTGTCCAGAATGGACCGTGGCGTTTCAAAGATGGATCTGGAATTCGTTAACTTGAATGACTTTGTAAACCATATTTTGAACCGGTTTGATATGATTGTGAAAACCGATAAAAATAAGGGCCACAAAAAGAAATACACTATCAAACGTGAGTTAGGCAATCAGGCCCTTTGGGTAGAGATTGACACTGACAAGATGATGCAGGTGATCGACAACATTATGAATAATGCGATTAAATATTCACCTGATGGTGGTGTGATTACCGTTCGCTTAACTCATAGTCAAGGTCACGTTATCTTGAGTATTTCTGATCAAGGATTAGGTATTCCTAGAAAGGACTTAGGTAAGATCTTCGATAGATTCTATCGTGTAGATAAGGCTCGTTCACGTGCTCAAGGCGGAACCGGGTTAGGTTTAGCCATTGCTAAAGAAATTGTGGAAGCTCATCATGGTCGAATTTGGGCTGATAGTAGCGAGGGCAAGGGCTCTACCTTCTATATTTCTTTGCCTTATGAACCAATGACAGAGGAGGATGACTGGGATGAAGTTTAAATTTAAATTCGGTGAATTTTTCTTAGGTTTAGCTACCCTGCTCGCCATTGTTCTTTCCATTGTTTTATGGATTTTTATCATGACGAGTGACCAGCGTTTCAGCAATATTGGTCAAAATCAGAATAATACTACAAAAGAGCAGGCTCGTAGCCATAGTGCCAAATCATTATATGATCTGTACATTCCAACTACTTCATACGGTTTTGTAGACGGCAGATTATGCCAGTTGTATGATTCAAAAAATAATTTAACTTTGGAATTTACCAAGGAAATTCAAAAAGCCAAGGCAGTTAGCGATGTAAAGAAAATTGTTAAGTCTCGCGCTAAGTACGAAGAATATTTGAATGATGATGCTTATTTGCAATTAGTTTATCCTGATGAAATCACTTTTTCTTTGTTCAATCGTTTGAACAATTCTAATAACGATAATCGAGAATTTAATCGCTTCTTTGTCTCCCGTTCTAATAATCTTATTTATTTAGGCAATGATCAAACTAGTGCGATTTACCGCATTAAGATCAAGGGCGCTAACTTTGATAAGTTGCGTAAATTTGCTCGTAATGCCAAAACTAAGAGTCCAGTACACTTGGTTAAATTGCAGGAAGGTTATTCACCATTCTATAGTCGAACAACCAATAGCCAGGTTTACAGCTATTTGACTAATAACCAGTCTTATTCTTACTTCGTTTCTCGCTTATTGGGAACTTCTGGAGTAACTAGCAAGACTAATAAGAGTGGACAAACCATCTATTCTCTCAACTATTACACCAGATTAAAGGTGCCAGATCCTGAATCAGGTGAGCATAATTACTTGTATACTCATTTTGAAAAGAATAAGATTCCGAATGCAACTAACCGTCTGCTTGATAGCGTGTACTACGTGCACCAATTGGGATTAACCGAACAAGATCTGCGATTCTTTGACGCGGATGGCTCTAATGTGGGCTATGTCAACTATATTGAAGGGATTCCTGTTTTCTTGAACCAGCATGATTTGCAGGTTAAAACTACTTTTTCATATGATTCAATTAACGTTGCCTTCAACAGTGTCAATTTCCAAATTCCGATTCCTTTTGATGGTCAAACTCAAGAGTTAAAGCCGACTGCTGAGGTAGTGAGTGAACTAGGTGCGCATGGTCTTAAGCAATCTGATATTCAACGAATTATTGTAGGTTTCAAGACAGAAAAGGATTCTAGTCACCATAGCTTGATTAACTTAATTCCAACTTATTACGTAAAGGCTTACGATGAGTGGAAGAGTGTTGACGAGTGGGAAAAGAAGAATGTAGCTCCTTACCGTAAACCTGGGGAGACAGTTAAAACTAATGAGGTGAAATAAAAATGGACCATAAACGAATAGAATGGCTGTTTTTCATTGTTTTCTTATTGATCGATATCTATTTGGGGATTGAGATTCTACGTTCACCCGTCAATTTGAGCGGAGCAGATACAACCACTCGCAGCGTGGCCAGCATTCGTTCAGAAATGAAGTCAGATAATATTGATTTGCCAGATAAACTTTCTAATGCACCTGCCTCAGGCTATTATTTAGCAACCAAAAACCGTAATTATCTTTCCAATAAAATAGATGCTTTGACCAATGTTAACGTACGCTATTCTAAAGACGAAAATGTTCTTTACGCTGCACCTAAGATGACAACGCTCTTGGATAAAAATCCTAAAAAGGCACTGGAACAAGTAAATAAATTCAAGAATGATCCTAAGAATGTCCCTTATGGAAAAGAATTCAAGTATGAGCCAGATATGTCCAGCGAAGACAATTATGTTTTTGTACAAACAACTGACTATGGCGAGATTTATGCTGGTTCAGCTCAATTGAGCATCGCGGTCAAGGATCATCAGATTATCAATTATGCGGAATCTTACATGGGTCCAGCTAGTCCAGTAAGAGAATTGCAGTCAACGATCAGTGCAGTGCGTGCAGTGCGTGCGATGTATACTAATCGAGAGTTGACTAACAATTCGAAGGTAACGCAAATTAAGTTGGGCTATTCTAAGTTGACTGAAGTTCGTGGCAGTACGATTTTGTTACCGACTTGGTTAGTCTGGATAGAAAACAAGACCACTAAGAATATTACGTTAAAGCGAGTTAACGCATATACGGCGCAAATGCTCCAGTCGACTACGTATAACGTTGAAAAGTAGAGAGGTAAAGACAAAGATGAAGGTTTCCGTTTTAGCGAGCGGGTCAACCGGTAATACTAGTTTAATCGAAACAAGCCAGCATAAAATCCTTATGGATGCTGGCCTTTCTGGCAAAAAAACTAAGCAATTATTGGCCGATGTTGGCGTAGATATTAATGATATTGATATGGCGTTTTTGAGTCATGACCATACGGACCATAGCGGTGGTTTAGGCGTTTTGATGCGCCGTTATCCCAAGATCGATGCTTTTGCTAATAGCGGCACATGGCAGTATCTATTAGATACGCAAAAGATCGGTAAGTTGCCGGCAGAGCAGATGAATACGATTGAACCAGGGCAGACTAAAACTTTTGGCGATCTCGATGTTACGGCATTTGCAACTAGTCATGATGCGGCCGAGCCACAGTATTATGTTTTTACAAGTGGTGGAAAACGAATTGTGTTTTTAACAGATACAGGCTATGTCTCTGAAGAAGTTGAGGGGACGATTGAGGATGCGGATGCCTATATGATGGAATTCAATTATGATACTATGATGCTAAGAGATGGACCGTATTCTTGGTCGCTTAAGCAGCGAATTCTGTCAGATGTTGGGCATTTGTCAAACGATGAAGCAGCCCAGGCTTTAGTTGATGTGGTAACGCCCAAGACAAAGCATATCTTTTTGGCACACCGTAGTCAGCATAATAATACGGAATACTTAGCACATGAGACGGCGAAAGAAATGCTGATTGAAGGGGATGCAAATTTGAGTGATGATGTGCAAATTATTGATACAGAACCCGCTAGTCCAACAAAGTTGATAGAAATTTAGCAGTTTTTGTATAGATTATTCATATATTTTTCAAATTTGCTCGGTATAGTATTAACAATGATATGAGGGGAGAGTAACGGTATGGTAGAAAATCAAAATAATAATCAAAATCAACCTAGAAGAAAGAGCGGTAACAAAATTATCGCTACTGCAGCAATCGTTGGTGTAGTTGGCGGACTTGTCGGCGGTGGCGTGTCTTATTACGCAATGGAACAAATGAATAATGGTCAAGCTAATAACGCTGCACAAACCAGTATTTCTTCAAGCAGCAGCAAGGTTTCTGAAAAGAGTGCCAAAAATGGTGGTACGATGACTGCTGCTTATAATGATGTGAAAGGTGCGGTTGTTTCTGTCATTAATTTGAAGCGACAATCAGCTTCAAGCGGTGCAGATTCACTTTATAGTAGCTTGTTTGGCGATGATAGCGACAGTTCTTCAAGTAAGAGCGGCAAGCTTGAAACTTATAGTGAAGGTTCTGGTGTCGTTTACATGAAATCTAATGGTAAAGGCTACATTGTAACTAACAACCACGTTATTTCCGGTAGCGACGCAGTACAAGTTTTGCTTGCTAATGGTAAAACTGTAAATGCTAAGGTTGTGGGTAAAGATAGTACAACTGACTTAGCCGTTTTATCAATTGATGCTAAGTATGTAACTCAAACGGCTCAATTCGGTGATTCTAAGCACCTAGAAGCCGGTCAAACCGTAATTGCGGTTGGTTCACCACTTGGTAGTGAATATGCTTCTACGGTAACGCAAGGGATTATTTCAGCACCTGCAAGAACAATCTCTACTTCATCAGGCAATCAACAAACAGTTATCCAAACTGATGCCGCAATTAACCCAGGTAACTCTGGTGGTGCATTAGTTAACTCAGCTGGTCAAGTTATTGGTATTAACTCAATGAAGTTGGCACAATCAAGCGATGGTACTTCTGTAGAAGGGATGGGCTTCGCAATTCCTTCAAATGAAGTAGTAACTATTGTTAATGAACTGGTTAAGAAGGGTAAGATTACGCGTCCACAACTTGGCGTGAGAGTAATCGCACTTCAAGGTATTCCAGAAGGTTACAGAAGCCGTTTGAAGATTAAGTCTAACCTTAAGAGTGGTATTTACATTGCATCTGTCAATAAGAGTGGTTCTGCTGCAAATGCAGGCATTAAGAGTGGCGATGTCATTACTAAGGTTGACGGCAAGAAAGTTGACGATGTTGCATCGTTACACAGTATCCTTTACAGTCACAAAGTCGGTGATACCGTAAATGTAACCGTGAACAGAAATGGTAAAGACGTTGACATGAAGGTAAAACTTGAAGGCAACTAATCAATAAATAAAAATATTTAAGCAAAGAAAAAGAGCTATATCATGCGAATTAAATGCAGATATATCTCTTTTTATTAACTATAATAATGTGTAACAAGAAAAAGTTCGTTTTCTTCATTTGTCAAGAAACTGCTGATGAAAGAGTACTTGTTGACAAATGTGGATAACTCTGTGGATTGTGGATAACTCGGCTGATTTTGTGCTTGACTAGTGTGGATAATATTTTTAAAAATAAGTGAATAAATTTTGTTAAAACGTGCGTTCATGCTGGTATGTTAAGCTTTTTAACGTAAAGTTTGTGAAAAATGCTTATCCATAGGCAAAATGTGGGAAAGTTTTTTGAAAAAAATTCAATAAAATTTTGACCACAAAGTATTGAAGATGTAGTTAATAATACCACAAAATGTAGATTGTGTTTTGAACAGGATGTGGAAAACTACAGTGGAATTTCTGTTAATTTTGATGATAAACTAGTAAGTATGAATATTAAGATTGTTTGTGTTGGAAAATTAAAAGAAAAGTATTTTAAAGATGCGATTGCGGAATATAAAAAGCGGCTAAGCCGCTTTGCGAAAGTGTCGATTGTACAGGTGCCTGATGAAAAAGCACCGGAGAAATTCAGTGTGGCTGAAGATGAACGCGTCAAGCGGATCGAAGGCGAACGGATTCTGAGCAAGATTAAGGATAAGGAGTATGTCTACGTGACTGCGATTAAAGGTAAGCAGCGCAGTAGTGAGGAATTTGCGAAGGAGATTCAGGATCTGGCTACGTACGGTCATTCGGATATCACGTTTGTGATTGGCGGCAGCTTGGGAACAAGTGATGCTGTTAATAAGCGCGGGGATGATCTGATTAGTTTTGGTAAGTTGACGATGCCACACCAGTTGATGCGAGTGGTATTGATTGAGCAGATTTATCGTGCGTTCATGATTAATTCGGGTAGTCCGTATCATAAGTAGAGCAAAAATCCCTAATAAGGGATTTTTTAATTTGCGCATTTTCAAAATAATGTATACTCATTTCACGATAGAAATATACTATGCCATTAGTTTAAGTTAAGTGATTTTAGATATTTAGGAAGGACAAAATCATGAACAAGAGAACTAAATTAATCAGCTTGGCTGTAGCTGCCTTGTTAACGGTAGCACCTACAATTACTTCAACTGTACAAGCTGATACTACGACAAATGCTGTTACTACTACTGCTAATAAAACTAGCACTAATCCTGTAATTACATTTGCTGGTAAAAGTTATGATCAGGATCAATCAATTAATGATGTAACGGATAATGCTTCATTTAATTACATCCCTGTAAGAAAAGTGAATTCTATGAGTGATACACTTGCAGCAATTCAAAAAGCTTTTACAGCTACAGTTTCTAGCAATGATAAAACTCCTGTAACAGTTAAAGTTAACATGGATAGTTTTAACTGGGAGGTAGCTGGTAAATATCCAACTACGGTAACTGTGGTACAGTAACAGTTAACAATGTTTCATATACTAGACTTAATAGTGCCAATTCGGATATATACATTCATACCTCTGATATTGAAGGTAGCGGCAGTACGTCTAGTAATACTAAGCTCACTACTTCTGCGGAACCAGTTAATAAGACTTTGATGCATACTGCTATTCTTTATAACGATAAAGGTAAGTCATTAGGCAAAAAGTATTACTCTTATCGTAAAGTTTCTGTTTTACCAAATACAGTAGATATTAATGGTAGCGAATATTATAAATTAGCTTTAGGAGACGACTACAACGAGGCTTACATCAAGGCTTCAAATATTGATGGTACTAAGCGTACTTTAAAACGTAACGCCTACGTTTACGCAACCAGCAAACGCCGTGCCGATTACACTGTACTTATAAAGGGTCGAATCATCACCACATATGGTGGCTCATACAAGTTTAGGAACGGCAAGCGCTACTACCAGGTAGCCGGCGCAACCGCAACCAACAAACGCTACGTTAAAGTAGTGAACTTCAAATAGGCTCACAAACGCAGTGAAAGAATGAAGAAAGACGAAGAAGCAGAAATTGCTCCTTCGTTTTTGTTTTATTCTTAAAAAAGTAAACGTATTTAACATTTTTATATAAAAAAGACTGACCAATCAAGGTCAGTCTATTATTATTCATCATATTGATCCAGCCACTTCTGCAGCAGTGCAACATATTCATCAGTTTGTTCAACAAATGACATGTGGCCGCATCCTTCAAACAACCGCCACTTACTGCCGGCAATCTCGTCTTGCATTGTTTTAGCCACATATGGCGTACATAAATCATCGGTTCCACTCGTAATCAGAGTTGGAACTTTTATTTTGCCCAATTTATTCGTGTATTCATAGTCATGCAGATTGCCTTCCGGAGTATATTCATTCGGTCCCCATGCTGTTTCATACGCAACGGTGCCGCCACGCTTTTTGCGCATCACGCACTCCGGCCAGGTCTTCGTCATATCGATGGCATGTTGATTCATGAAATGCTCGTTAGCCTTCAAATAGTCAGGATCGTTAAAATTGCTGGTCAACTCAGCTCTATGAATCGCTGCTTGCTCCTCAATTGGCAAATACTTAATCATGCGGTGGAGTTCTTTACTCCAAAGGGATGCCGATGACAGGGTAGAAGACAGAATCAAGCTCTGAATGCCTTTTGGATGATAGTCACACATGTAAATAATGGCGAGCATCCCGCCCCAGCTTTGTCCAAGCAAATGCATCTTGCGTAATGCCAAATGTTCACGTAACGCTACTAATTCCTTCACCCAAGTTTCCTTAGTGTAAAGTTCAGGATGATCATTAGGGATGCTGCTTTCACCGCAACCTAATTGGTCATACATAATGATGCGGCGCCCGTCTTTTTGTGCTAATTCATCCAGCACCTCAAAATAATTGTGGCTTGAGCCAGGTCCGCCATGAAGCAGCACTAGCGGCGGCTTTTTGCTTCTTTTACCAACAATTCGATAATAAGTTTCATAGCCCATGAAGGGCATCTTTCCTTCAATAATTTCCATCTTTTTGCCTACTTAAAAATAAACAACGAAATATTAACCAAAATCAATAAAGTAAAGAAGATCAGCCAATCTTTTTTTGTTAATGGAATTGCCACGATAGTTGATCTCTTCTGTCCTTCGACATAGCCGTGGGATTCCATTCCTTGCGCTAAATTGTCGGCGGAGTTGAGTGCTACCAAGATTGCCTTAAAGTAGAGTACCGGTGACCAAAAACTCAGATACATCCCGCGCATCATGGCCGCAGCTCTAATTTGTTTAACTGCAATTTTCATTCGCGGAATAATATTGATTGCCGCCAAAACGCCATACGCAAATTTACTAGGTAGATGCAGATTTTGTTCAAGCGAACGAGCGAGATCTGTCGCCGTAGTGTTTCTCGTGACACAAGCAATGGTCAAAGTATAGACGTACACACGGGTCGACAGATTCCAAGCGTAATATGCATCAGGCGTCGGTGAGAACCAAAACAGCGTCGCAAATATCGTGAACGCTGCGATAAATGGCACGGCGATTAACAAAATCAATTCCTTGATCCTGATTCTAGTAATTAATAGATAAATCAACGCAAAAACAATGACAATCAAATTGGTAGTTAAGCTGGCCTTCAAAGATATTTCCAGGGAAATAATAAAAGCCAAAATGAACTTTAAACTAGGATTCATGGCTACTCCTCCACATATTTTAGCTGCTGGTCCGCAAAAACAAGCCTGTAATCGCAAAATTGAGCTAATTCGTCTATCTGATGGCTAATGATTAAAAACGTCTGGTGGAGCTTCTCTTGGCATTCTTGCATCAGTTGCAGAACTAACTCAATCGAGTCATGATCCAGTCCGCTCAGAGGCTCATCAATTAGCAACACATTATGCTTAGTCATCAGCATTAACAAAATTTGCAGCTTCTTTTGCTGACCACCAGATAAAGAATAAACTACTTGATCAAGATGCTGTTTTAGCTGTAATTTGTCTAGCCATTCATCAATTTTTTCATCAGTAAAAAAGTGATTGCGGTCTTTTTTGCTTAACTCAATCTCATCCTTGACGGTGACTGTTAAGAACTGATCGCTTGCCTTTTGAAAAATTTGTGCTACCTGAGATAAATATTTATGGTATTTTATCTTTGCAATTTCATTATCTAAATAGGTAAAATTACCTTTGTACGGAATCATTTTAGTCATTGCTTTAAATAGTGATGTTTTGCCGACACCATTTGAACCAGTAATTAGAGTTGTTTTGCCGTAGATTTTTAGTTTGTTTTGTTTAAGCAAAAGACGATTTTGTCTGATCTGTGTCTTGTTTAGCTCGAAAACGGGTGTGCCGGTTGGCAACACAAAAGAATAAGATCGTGCATGGAATTGTTTATTTTGCGTAAACAATTTATTTTTTTCATTAGCAGATAATTCTTTAACGGTTTTACCTTCAAATTGATATAGTTGATCACAAATTTGCTCATAATCATCCAATACGTGGTCGCTTAATAGGATCGTTCTTCCAGTTTCAGCTAAGCTTGCTAATTTTTTTATCAAAAAATGACGTGTGTTAGGATCACAACTAGCAAAAGGTTCGTCTAGCAAAAAAACATCGACATCCATTGCGATTAAGACGGCTAGGGCTACACGCTGCTGTTGACCACCTGATAATGTACTAATTTTTTGGTCAAGCAAATCTGCAATTTTGGTGAATTCCACTGCCTTTTTTATGTGGGGGTCATAATCCTTAGCTTTTATTTGCAAATTTTCTAACGCAAAGACGATTTCTTCACGTGGCGTTGTCATCGTAAATTGTTCCGCAGCATTTTGAAACATCATGGCCGCTTTTTGACCATGAAGATCAATTCCTCCTGTTAATTTTCCAGCATATTTTGGATAGAGTCCCGCAATAATTTTTAGTAGCGTGGATTTGCCGCAACCTGTTGGTCCAATTAAAAGATTAAAACCAGGTGCGATATTCATATTAAGCTGGTGGATAAGGGGTTCTTTTTCGTAAGAAAAGGTTACATCACTAATTTCTATCATCATAATTCTGATTGTACAAAATGATTTTTTGCCTGTCTACTGCCGTAAAAGAGTCATTTCGATACAATAAAGCAATTATACACAATGCTAAATATCTTTTTGTTTTATAATGTACTTATAGTACTATTATTATTTGTTTAATTAAGGAAGGTGGACATATGGCAGCTGTTGCTCTGGATCAATATCTGGCTAGCGTATTAAAATCAAACATAACAGATAAGAACGAGGTAAAACTCGAGGCTGGCAATCCCGATTTTGATCTGTTTACAATCTACCTTGAAAATCATAATACTGGCATTCATCGCTATCGCATGGATGTCTCGACAATCTTATATGTCGCCAAAGGTACTGTGACGATTAAGAGTGGTGAAAAGATTATCCCAATGAAATCCGGTAATGTTCTTTTACTTACGGAAAATAGCATTTATGAGATTACCAAACAAACATCAGATACAGTACTTGTTAAACTAAAATTTAAGCCCGGTTTTAGATATCGTAAATACTTTAATGATTTTAGTTATAAAGGCAGCAGGGAAATGAAGGTTATTAAGCAAATAGTTGATAGCCTTGAAAACGAGCATGCTTTATGGTTAAAAAATAATCAAATCACTCGTGCCTCTCAAGTAATGCAACATATTATTGGAGGATATTTGAATAATGATATCTTCATCAAGGCATTAATTCAGGCCGAGTTAACGGTGATGCTTATTATTTCAATTAGAACCCAAAGAATGGCAACGCCAACTAATTTGGATAAAACTAAATTTGAAAAAAAATCATTGAATAATTATATTGATATGCACTTTGCGGATGCATCTCTAGCAGAAGCAGCTAAGTACTTTGGCTTTAATCCTAACTATTTCTCAAATATGGTTAAAGCTAAGACTGGTAAGAGCTTTGTTGATCATGTAGATGAGAGAAGAATGCAAGAAGCACGTGAGTTGCTTGCCCAACCAGATTTATCATTGAAAGAAATTATCGGGCGTGTAGGTTATTCAAGCAAGTCTTTCTTCTATAAGAAATTCAACCAATACTATCACATGACGCCAGCTGCTATGCGAGAAGAGCTATTTAGACAAGCTAATATCAATTTAAAGTAAAAAGAATCTGGAAATTTTCCAGATTCTTTTTTTACATGTGTTCAAGTCTGTTAATTCTATCTTCTGTAGGTGGGTGAGTATCGAAAAGATGCGATAGGCCATGATTATGGAATGGATTTTCGATATATAGCCCAGCACTACTACGATCAGCCTGCTTCATTGGCTGACTATTTTCGATTTTTCTCAAAGCAGAAATTAATCCTTGCGGATTACGCGTTAATTCTACAGAGGAAGCATCTGCTAAATATTCTCTATTGCGTGAAAGAGCCATTTGAGCAAGAGAAGCCGATAATGGTCCTAAGATTAAAACAAAGACAATGGCTACCACTTTAAAGATTATCTCAAAGGCATTTGAATCACGATCATCGTCACGATCGCGGCCGCCACCAGCAAACCAGATGTAACGAGATGCCATGCCGGAAATAAAGGAAATTACTCCGACCAGCACAACAGCAATGGTGGAAAGCAGAATGTCGTAATTGCGTACATGTGATAATTCATGTCCTAGTACGCCTTCTAGTTCCTCACGATCCATCAGTTGAAGAATGCCTTCTGTTACAGCTACCGCACTGTGGTTAGGATCTCGTCCTGTCGCAAAGGCGTTGGGACTTGGATCAGGAATAATATAGACGCGGGGCATTGGTACCCTTGCTACCATAGCCATATCTTCAACGATATGCCACAATTCAGGATTATCTGCTTCCTGAATTTCTTGAGCATGGTTAAGACTCATAATCATATTGGCCGGATTTTGCCACATAATTAATAAGTAAATTAAACTACCTACTAAGGCAATGATGATTCCTATCCATGGACTATTGCTAAAAAGATAGCCTAGTCCAGCACCAACAAGGGCTAAAATTACCACAAAGAGAACCATAATTAACGCAGTTTTACGCTTGTTACGGGCAATTTGTTGGTATAACATAATTTTCCTTCTAACTAAAACTTAACTTTAGGAACGGCCTTTTCTTCAGTTGGGGTTTCCAAGTAATCGATCTTGGTAAAGCCATGAATTTTGGCGATCAAGTTGGAAGGGAAAGTAAGCAATTTTTGATCGTATGATGCAACACTTGAGTTGTAAAGCTGACGAGAGTAAGCAATTTTGTTTTCTGTGTTGGTTAATTCTTCTTGAAGTTTTAAGAAATTTTGATTTGCTTTTAAGTCAGGATATGCTTCGGCCAATGCAAAAATTGATTTTAAAGAATCAGTAATTTGATTGGACAACTTCATTGCTTCTTCGTGATCTCCCTGAGGAACGTTAACTAATTGATCACGTAACTTAACTACACCTTCTAAAGTTGATTTTTCATGTTTGGCATAGCCTTTAGTAGTTTCAACTAAATTAGGAATTAAGTCATTACGGCGCTTAAGTTGAACATCAATTTGACTCCATGATTCATCAACGAAAACGCGAGATTTTTGCAATCCGTTGTAAATTGCAATATAAATACCGACTAATAAGACAATGATAATTAAAATTATCCATACTAATGGTGACATAATATTCCCCTTTCTATACGTTTATTTAATTTTATCCATTTCTGATATTGGAGGCAATAAAAAAAGAATGTCTAAGCGACATTCTCAATGAAAAGTATTAAATTCTGAAAATTAATAATCCTAATCCAACTATGGTTAAAATAATCAAACCGGCAAATTGCATGATTGTCCATTGAATAAAGAATTTCTTCTTACTTACACTACCGTGTTGGTTGAAAGTCTTTAATACCAACATATTGGCCATTGAACCAATAGCTGAACCAAAACCACCGATGTTTGAACCCAAGAATAATGCTTGGACATAGTTAGTAAACTTACCAACTAAGATAGTCGATGGTACGTTACTCATAACCTGACTTGAAAGAATTGAAGCGAAATAAGTTGAAATTTCGGAGTAAACCATACCATGAATTAAGTTAACAATTGCGGGAATTTGTTGGATATCACTAATAAAGATGAAGAAGCCTGTAAAGGTAAGAAGTAGGGCATAGTCAATCTTAAGCATTATGCGCGGATTGATGGCAAGTGCTAAAATTATGGCGACAATTAATGGCCAAATGATATCAATTGCTCTGAAGACGCCAAAGAAGAAGAAAATAAATACTACAGTTGTAATAATAGTAGGACGCCAACTAATTCTGATAGGTTCTGTTTTTTGAGTAGGAATATCTTTTTTAGGGATAAGCAAAAAGACCAGCCACATGATGATCAATGAAACTACCAAATAAGGTACAGACCATTCAAAAAACTTAATTGGACTTACGTTGTAGCGACTTACTAAGAAAATATTGTGCGGATTCCCCCATGGTGTAAATGCAGCACCAATATTTGCCCCCATACCAATTAAGGTAACTGGCAAAATTTGTGGTAGCTTGTAGCGCTTAGCGATATTTAAATAAAGTGGAATTAAAGTTAATACAGTAATGTCATTACCTAAGAACATACCGGCGATAACGGCCAAAACCGTGAACAGCATGTTCAACTTACGCGTATTATCTGCGATACTCGTAAGTTTGTACGCTAAAACATCCAGAACGTGCAAATAAGCATAGATCTGGATCAGCGTCAGCATTGCGGCAACAGACCATAAAGTGTGAAAGTTAATATCTGCTAACCGCGGCTTAGCGAAAAAAAGACTTACTACTGTAATTAAAACTGTAATCTGTAAAATTCTATCTTTAGCAATATTCTTTAAGACGGTCATAAAAGCGCCCCCTTACGTATTACAATCGTCTAAAAACCCTATGTACCATTTTGAGCCTTTTTGTGGTTGCATGCAATGATAAATTTTAAAAATATCAAGATTAGCGGCATTTTCGAGCATATTTTTAGTTAGTTGGAACTAGTCGTGCTATATTTAAATAAGTAAATTAATCAAATTTAGATTGAAAAGAGGAAACAAAATGACAGAGAATGCAATTTCAATCAATATTAAACCAGATGCTGCAGAAATGATTAAAAGCAAGATGGATGCAGATCACCAAATTGTCATCTTGGCTTTAGATGATGGTTCAACCAAGTATTCTAAAAAAGGCGGCACTTGTACTATTGGCGACAGCTTCCAGTTTGTAATCCTTGCTGAAAAAGATCCTAAGTATAATATTTCAATCGAAAATAATGCTGGTCTTGACTTGTATACTGCTCAGCCGGAAACAACTTTCTTTGAACCAGGTCTAGTGGTAAATGCGCGCAACTCAACTTTGAGTTTATCTTCAGACAGCGGCATTATTGATGGCGGGATGACCGTTACCCAATATGAACCTGAAGCAATTACTGCTGATGATCTAAAAAACGGCGGTCAATGTTAAAAATAAAATTAATCATAGGGACGAGGGAATGACCTCGTCCTTTTTTAGTATAGAATTAAGAAAGTGATTTCAATGCAAGGGGGGGAAGAACAATGACTTTTGTCAAAGAAATAAAAGCATGTAGTCGTGAATTTTGCCAAAATTGGCTGCGGTATCTGCTACTTTTTATGGGATTAAGTTTATTTAATCAATTTATTGTTATTCCATTTTTTCGCTATATTACAACCTTTGTTTTGCAGGCTAGTGCTATTCCGTTCGTATCTTATCAAAATGTAGTGACGATCATTACGACGCATACGGTTGCCTTTTTAATTTTGATAATTGAGTTGCTGCTTTTATTAGTAATCTTGTATGCGCAATTAGCTTATTTACTTCATGGCGTTTGGGATATTAAGCATCAAGTTTTTACGTGGAAAAATAGTTTTATTCAAACTTGGCAAAATATCAAAAAAATTCGTTTGGGCACGCTTTTTATTTTGATGCTCTATTTTTTATTGGTAGTACCGTTAGCCGATGTCATCTTTAGAACACCACTTTTAAGCAAAGTGCAGATTTCAGAATTT
The DNA here is from genome assembly GCF_002554115.1 of Lactobacillus sp. UMNPBX4. Taxonomy (NCBI): domain Bacteria; kingdom Bacillati; phylum Bacillota; class Bacilli; order Lactobacillales; family Lactobacillaceae; genus Lactobacillus; species Lactobacillus sp. UMNPBX4. The sequence continues at coordinate 20,992 of NZ_PCZF01000010.1, read as the reverse complement.
ATCTTGGATTATCTGACGAGAACGCCAATCTTGTTAGCCGTTTTGATTGCGTTTTATTTAGCCACTTTGATCCTTGGTGCAAGGCTAGTATTTACTTTACCCATCATCGTTTTTGACCACTTAAAGTCAGCGCAAGCAGTAAAAAGAAGTTGGCGATTAACGGCGCACTACCGTTGGCGGACGATTTGCTGGAGGATTATTGTTTTAGCCGTTTTATCTGCAGCAGTCATGACAATTTTCTATTTAGCAATGTATTGCTTGCAGCTATTAGTTGATTTATTACCTGGGAAATGTCCGTTAATTGTAGCCATTATCAATCTTTCGCTTGTTCAAATTATTAGTGAAGTAGCGTTAGTCTATGTTAGTGTACTGGGCTTATCTATTATTTTGAAAGCCTTAAGGCAAGAAAAGATAAGTCAAACAGGTAAAACTAAAAAGATAATTCTAAGTACATTAGTTGTGTTTGTACTAGTAATGATTAATGCAATATCCACCAATTATTTATATTTGACTAGTGTAAATGCTAAAGTGCCAGTAATTATTTCTCATCGCGGCGTTGATGATAAAAATGGCGTACAAAACACGTTACAGTCATTAAGAAAAACGGCTAAAGAAAAGCCGGACTACGTTGAAATTGATGTTCATGAAACTAAGGATAAAAAATTTATCGTAATTCATGATGAGAATTTATTGAAGCTAACAGGAGTTAATAAAGCCCCGAATGATTTAACTTTACGGCAATTAGAAAAGTTAACTGCCAAAGAAGACGGCTATCATGCTAAGTTAGTTAGCTTTGATCAATATCTTGAGGAAGCCAAAAGACTGCATCAAAAATTGCTAATTGAAATTAAAACGACGGCTAAAGATTCGAAGAAAATGCTGCAGCGCTTTAATCAAAAATATGGCAAAACGATTCTCAAAAATACGTATCAAGTACAATCACTCGACTATCGCGTGGTTGAAGGACTGCACTTAATTAATACACGTTTGGTTGTCTTTTACATTCAACCTTATAATTTTACTTATCCGCAAAGTGTTGCTAGTGGATATTCAATGGAATATTCTACCTTGAATTCAGACTTTATTTGGCAAGCCCATTTGCAGGATCGTCCTGTTTATGCCTGGACAGTTAATGACGAAAAATTAATGAAGAAGATGATGTATCAACAAGTTGATGGCTTAATTACTGATCGAGTTGATTTAGCTAAAAAGGCAATTAAAAGTTTCCAAAAGGATGCTAGTTATGCTACGCGAATCTTAAATTATATTGTTGTCCTGCATCTGCCGAAAAATTTTGAATCTGCATGAAGACTTGATCTGAAGGGCTGGACATGGTAAACTATACTAGATTTTCGAAAATCTGAAAGGAAGTATAGCATATGCGTAAAGGTGAAAATTACAACACTGGTTGTGAACCAAACCAAAGACCTAAGAACAAGAGAAACGCAAAGAAGCGTGTTGCTCACGTAGCAGCAGTTGTTGCTTTCTTGAACAAGGCCGCAAAAGACGAAAACAAGTAATTTCGTTTTTTAAAATTAAGAAACAGAGGAGGGCTACTAAGAGATCGTTAGATTTGTTAGTAGCCTTTTTTCATGCAATGGGAATTTTGAGAAGGTTAGGTTATGAATAAAAAATATATTAGACTAGTATATTTTGCACTGCTGGCAGCACTGCTGGCAGCACTGCTTTTTCCAATTATTACATTTTGGCTAGCGGATTCTTTCCAAATTAACGTGATTAACGGTTTGTTAATGATTTTTGTATTAGCAATCTTCGTTGGCCTATTTTCAGCTAGATACTTAGTTAGTTGGCTGATTATTATTTTGACTACAGTTGCAGTTGCTTTTTTGCTGCTGGGGTATGTGGTAATGGCAAGTACTGAAAAGACATTCTTGATTATTGCCTTTCCGGTTGAAGCAATTTTATTAAGTGTGGTGCGACACCATATTTTGGACTGGAGTATTGTCTTTGGTCGTGAAAGCGATGCTAAGCGCTTGATAGGCCACTATGATTTAAACGTGAAGCTGCAGACTTATTACAATGCAAGTAAACTTTATGAAGATTATCTGAGAAAGATGAAACGTTACCCTGACATGAATATTTGGGTTAATGCGGAATTGATCAGTTGGGCACATCACCAACAAGTCGAAGAGCACCATCCACAATATCATGCCAAGTTATTACGTGAGATTGCCAAGATTTTAAAGGAGACACGCCTAAGATGCGAGTTTATCTATTACACTGGCGATGGTAAATTCTTGATCCTTTCACCTAGAGTTACAGATGAGATGTATAAGGAATTAGATGAGCAAGCTTACATTGCTTTGCAAAAATTGGATACCGGAATTCCGTTGATGCTTAAGGTAGCAACTCAGAAAGTAAACTTGCAAAACTGTGAAAAGTTTTCTGATCTGGACAAGCTCTTTAAGCATTTGGAACGAGGCCTAGAAACAGATATCATTGTGGAATATTTGAAGGCTGATCAAAATGACTAATTGGTTTTACTTTTTGGCAGTTGGCATTACGTTGATTTTTAGCATCTGTTTTTTCATCATTTTCTTTTGTACATTAAAAATTTTAAGTAATGTGAACCAGACTTTGATTAAATCGAAGAGGAAGAATGACAATGAGTGATGTAATGCAGATAATTACGTTGATTTCGATTTGGCTATCGCTGCTCATGTCGATGATTACTCTAAGTGGGGCAATTGCATTTTGGCTAAGGCACAGCAAGGTTTTAGTTAAAATCACACCGCTTCCTCGTTATCCTAAAGTGACGATCGTTGTCCCAGCCCATAACGAAGAATTGGTAATTAAAAATACGGCGACAGCAATTTTGAATCTTAATTATCCTAAGGATAAATTAGAAGTCTTATTTTACGCGGATAACTGTGAGGACCATACTGCTGATGTTCTAGACAGTGTTTTAGCAGAAGAAAGGTTTAAAAATCGTAACGCTAAAGTAATTAGACGAACTGGTACCGGTGGTAAGGCCGGAGTTTTAAACGATGCCTTGAAAATTGCTCACGGTGAATACCTAGGCGTTTATGATGCGGATGCCATGCCTGAAAGCAATGCGCTGTACTTTTTAGTTCGAAAAGTGTTGGAAAATCCTAAGCGTTATATGGCGGCTTTTGGTAGAAATAAAACGCGTAACGCTAAGCAGAACTTTTTAACTAGATGTATCAACCAAGAGATCGTTGTAACGCAGCGAATTCAACACTGCGGTATTTGGCAATTATTCAAAATTGGCCGAATTCCAGGTACTAATTTCATTATTAATAAAGAATATGTAGAATCAATCGGTGGCTGGCGTAATGGTGCCTTGACCGAAGATACCGATATTTCCTTTAAGATTATGGGCTCAGGCAAATTGATTGCACTGGCTTATAACTCTGAAGCTTTCCAGCAAGAACCAGAAAGATTGAAGGACTATTACTTCCAGCGTTTGCGCTGGGCTAAAGGCAACTACGAAGTGGTCATCAACAACTTCAAGCACTTGTTTGATCGAAGCAATTGGCGCGTAAAACTAGAAACGTTTTATTACTCATGTACTTTCTTCTGGTTTAATGCCGCAATTATTTTGTCTGACATTATTTTCTTAGCCAATGTGATTGCAATGATCGTCCACATTTGGCAGCCAGGAGTGCAATTGCCATTCACAATTACTTCAAGCAACATCTTGCTGGCACAGATTTTGTTGCTTAATTGGCTACTGATGATTTTGCTTTATATTTTGCAAATTTATGCGGCCATGTGTACGCAGTTTGGTCAGGCAACTACTGGGCAAATTTGGCTAGCCTTGGCCTCATATTTCTCATATTCGCAATTGTTTATCGTAGTTTCCGTTCATGCAGTATGTTCAGTTACGGCCGATAGATTGTTCCACCGTGATAGTACTAAGTGGGTTAAGACGAAGAGATTTGCCGATTAAGGAAGAAAAATGAAGAGACTAAATCATAATCATCATTTATCCCTGTATTTTATAGTTATTATCGCTATTTTTTCAGGGATTATGGCATATGTACGATTGCAAAACGGTAGCCAATTGCGCCACAATTTTTATAGACAATGGCACGAAGATTACGTTGTTAAAGTTAATAAACAAGAGAGTTTTATTGATACGACGCCAAAAACAAAAACCAGAACCGCGCTATCTGAAGGGCAAGGCTACGGCATGTATATTGCTGTTTTGTCTGCTAAAAGAAAGTGGAGCAAGAAAGAATATTTTGATCAACTGAATAATTTTTATCTCAAGCACCGCGAAACGATTAATAAAGACAAGACAGCATTAATGTCTTGGCGTGCCGTTGAAAATAATGGTCACTGGACGATTAATAAAAATAGTGCCACAGACGGTGACTTATTTATTGCCCAGGCATTATTACTAGCCAGCAAGCAGTGGCATGATGATAAGTATCAAAAAGAAGCGCATGCCATTTTGCAAGATATTTTGCGCTATGAGTACAATCCTGATACTGAAACGCTGACTGTCGGAGACTGGGCTGATTCGAAGTCCAAGTACTACAATTTAATGCGGACTTCTGATGTGATGCCGGAATTCTTCGACAACTTTTATCAAGAAACAGATGATAAGCGCTGGCTCGTGATCAAAAATACGATGCTTAAGCGACTTAACCAGCTCAGTCATCAAAATAAAACTGGCTTAGTGCCTGATTTTGCTTGGGTAAGCAAAAATGACGCCAAACCGGTTAAGCCCAAGACTATTTCAACAGAAAATGATGGCTACTATTCTGCTAATGCTTGTCGTGTTCCGATGATGTTGGCGGGATGCAATGATCGCTCAGCACAGAACACTTTAAAGAGGATGCTTAAATTCTTTAGTAAGCAAAACACCATAACAGCAGGCTATACTCTAAAAGGCAAGCCATTAAACAAGTACCAGTCTGCCAGCTTCAGTGCACCGATTTTCGATGCCGTATCGTTCAATCGAAATGAAGGCTATGACGATTTGTTCATGTCTCAGCAGTATATTTTTGCGCGTCATTTACCGCGAAATAATTATTATGATGCCGCATTGACGACAATGGCTGCTTTAGATGCTGATAAGCTATAAAAAAATCCCACAAAAGTGGGACTTTTTTTATTTTTGTTTTTATTTATTCACTTGTTCTTGCATCCCGGCAAATGCTCGTCGCAAAGCTAGGATACCGACCATTATGGCAGCTATATTTGCATCTTATTTTGATTTTTGATAACATAGTAAAAATTTTTAAACATTTTTAGCAATAAATTTTTAAGAGGAGGACAAAAAATGGGATTAAATGCATACATTCAAGGTTTTAACAGTTTAGAGTCAATCGATCGTGCACCAGGTTACTTCAAGTACCACCACCACTCAGTAGCTGATCACTGCTTCAGAACGGCTGAACTCGCACAAATGATGGGTGATATCGAAGAAGTTCACGGCAATAAGAAGATCAATTGGAAGGCCCTTTACGAAAAGAGTTTGAATCACGATTATACTGAACGTTTCATCGGTGATATTAAGACACCGGTTAAATACGCTACTCCTCAACTTAGAAAGATGATTGGTGACGTTGAAGAAACAATGACCACCAAGTTCATTAAGGATGAGATTCCAGAAGAATTTCAAGAAATTTATACTAAACGTCTCTCAGAAGGCAAAGATGATACTTTAGAGGGTAAAATTTTATCAATCTGTGATAAATTAGATTTGTTATATGAAGCTTATGGAGAAATCGAATTAGGTAATCCGAACCCGGTTTATATGCAAATGTTCAAGGAAAGTCTTGAAACGATCAAGAAGTTCGACGATTTAGTTTGCGTACAATACTTTATTAAGAAAATTTTGCCAGATCTTTTTAAAGGTGATTTCGCGGGAAAGGATAAGATGCAACGAATAGCTTTTAGCATTCTATTGTTAGGGGATGATTAGGTGAAATTTCAATGTAGTTCATGCGGGCTACGCATGGACTCTTTGCATTTTAAGCAAGAGGGGTTAATGAATCCTAAGTTGACCAGTATTTGCGACATTTGTATCACGCGCAACCTGAATCCGGAAGATTACGCAAATGATGCGGTCGCAACTTTTGCTCAAAGCTTGCTTTACACGTTTGTCGGTGCAAAGAAACAAGATCAATCAGGTTTTATTGTGAAAAATAAAAAGGACCGTAAAAAATACGAGGCCTTTTTACAAGATTATGATGGCAATGAAATCGCCCGCCAACAGATTAAAAGGTCTGATTTGAATTTGGCGGTAATTAAAAGCGAAGATGGCAAGCTTAATTATGTGCCTAACCAAGGCGTAACTTTTGAGCAAAATTTAAAGGGAATGGATTTGGAGATCAATTTCCAGTTAAACGAAGTTGATTTTATTGATCGTGAACGCATTCGGGCCAAGTATAAATACCGTTGTCAATATTGCGGCAGACGTGGCCGCAGCGTAGATCATAAGGATCCTGTTTCTCTTAGTCACAACAACAGCTTAGATAATTTAACTTTAGCTTGTGCGGAATGCAACCGAATTAAGTCGGATATGCCTTATAAGTTGTTTATTCAACTGAATGATCAAATTTCTGAGATCAATAAAAAGCTAGTTAAGTATGAAGATGCGCTGGGTACTTTGAGAGAAGAATTTGAGCATCGTCGGCGCTATTTAGCGGCTCAAGTACACCTTAAGGGTGTGATCAATGATCCTGAGCTAAATGCGATTAGAAAGCAAAATAAGAGCTTACAGGATGCCATTGATAGTTTACAAAGTGATTATGATGATTTGCGTCAAACGCGCAAGACGTATTTTGATACGGGCTGGAAATTAGCTCGCATTAAGGAAAATAAGGATATTATTTAAAACGTAAAAAAGCGCTATTTTTTGTAAACTCAATTCAAAATAGAAAATGAGTTTTAAAAAGATCATCCCCATATAGGAATGATCTTTTTAATTTTGATCTATCTAATTCGATCTTCTGGATCAAATAAATATTTGTCCCATTTAACTTCATTTTGGACAGTAGGGTGGAAGAGCAAGAATGCTAGCAACAGTTGACCAACGTAAGGAATTACGCCCAGCCACCACCAACCACCGTTAAAGCCTGCGTCGTGCAGACGACGAACAGTGTGACCTAATTGTGCTAAAAAGGCCCAAATAGCTGCTGCAATAAAGAAAATAATAAAAATGATGAAGATTACACCGATTACCTTGGCATCGCCAGAATCAAATTCAGTAACGCTGAAAGGAGCTAAAAGCATGAAAGCAAGTAGGTAACAAGCAAGTACGCCGATTGTCATGATAACATGGCTAATTGCAGTACCTACCCAGAATGAGGTTCTAGTAGATCTAGCATCCCACTTGAAGCAGTCAAAGAAGTGTTCCTTCAAGATTTGACCAATAGTTGGTATAGGAACATTACTTTTTGCGCCGTCCTCAGGATAATCTTGATCGCTGAACAAGTACTTGCCCCATTTAACCTTGTGTTGGACAGATGGCTGAAGTGCTAAGTAAAACATAAACATTGTGCCATAACCAGTGAAGGTAGCCCAGTACCAGTAGCCGCTGTAGCCAACGTCATGCAAACGACGGATCATTTGACCAAGGCCAGCTAGAAATACCCAGACATAGATAGCAATCGCAACAACAGCGTCGATTACTCTGATACCTGGATTAAGGCCCTCATTGAAAGCATAGAAGCCAACTACAATAGCTAAAATGGCAATAATGAAGTTGGTTAAGACGCTCCACCAGTAGGACTTACGAGTGGTTCTTGCGCTCCAATCGAAGGGATGCAAGTAGGTTTCGTTTAAAATTTGACCAAAACTTTCTGCTGGTGGTTTTGGTAAATCTTCATCATACGATTTGACGAAGTAATACACTCTTTCATTCATAAATATTCCTCCAATTAATTTTTTATTAATTATAAACTAAAAAAGCAGGGAAGTAATCAAACTTCTCTGCTTTTAAAATTTTAAAAGTCCATTTTTCTGAAGTTACTCAGGAACTTTTGTGTCTTTTCATTCTTTGGATGATCAAAGATTTGATCAGGTGAACCTTGTTCAGTAATGATACCGTCACTGATGAACAATACACGGTCTGAAATGCTCTTGGCAAAGCCCATTTCGTGGGTAACGATCACCATCGTCAAACCGGTTGTAGCAAGCTTTTGCATAACGTCTAATACTTCGCCAACCATTTCTGGGTCAAGGGCACTAGTTGGTTCGTCGAACAATAAAACTTCTGGATTCATTGAAATCGCACGGGCAATAGCAACACGCTGTTGTTGACCACCAGATAATTGTTGTGGTTTAGCCTTGATAAATGGATCCATACCAACCTTTTTAAGGTTCTCCATAGCAATCTTACGTGCTTCGTCTTTTGAACGCTTGAGGACCAATTCTTGGCCGATCATGCAGTTTTCCAAAACATTCTTGTTTTCGAATAAGTCGAATTGCTGGAATACCATGCCGACCTTGGATCTAAAGGTATTACGGTTGTAACCAGGTGCCAAAATGTTTTCATCGTGGAAATCGATCTCGCCACCAGTAGGTTCTTCGAGCAAGTTGATGCAGCGAAGGGTAGTAGACTTACCACCACCGGAAGGACCAATGATGGTCACGATCTCGCCTTTGTTGATATCGAAAGAAATGTCCTTCAATACCTTGTGAGCCCCATAGGACTTTTGCATATGCTTTAAACTTAAAATTACTTCGTTTGATTCAGTCATTAATTGTTTGCCTCCGCATCTTTTGGAGTACCAACTTGAACTTGGTTAGCCATCAAGTTGTAGTTCTTTTTACCTTCAAGTTTCTTTTCAATAAAGTTGAAGATTCTGGTAATAGTAAATGTCAAAATTAAGTAGATTGCCGAAATCATTAAGTAAGTTGGGAAGAACTTGAATGATTGACTGGCAATAGTAGTACCAACGAAGAACAATTCAGAAACTGAGATGATACTCAATACTGAAGTATCCTTGATGTTAACGATAAATTCGTTGGTGATTGATGGTAAACAGTTTCTAATAGCTTGAGGCAAGATGATATGCCACATTCTTTGGTTGTGAGTCATACCAAGTGCACTAGCTGCTTCAAATTGTCCTTCTGGAGTAGAAATAATACCACCACGGATAACTTCGGCAAGGTAGGCACCAGTATTGATTGAAACAATGATTAAAGCGGCAATAGTTCTGTTTAAGTTTAAGTGCCAGAATTGAGCAATACCGTAGTAAATTACAGCGGCCTGAACCATCATTGGAGTACCACGGAAAATTTCAACGTAAACTGATAATAACCATTTTACGAAGTTTAAAGCCCAACGCTTACCGCGAGTAGTTGGGGTAGGGATGGTACGAACGATACCTACAAGCAAACCGATAAAGAAACCAACAATAGTACCAACTAAGGCTAAAAGTAAAGTCATACCAATACCGGACATGATCATGCCGCCGTATTGCTTCCAAGTAGTTACTAACCAGTTTTCCTTCTTAGTTTGGTTACCAGCCTTAGGTTGTTCCTTAACGGCTTGTGACATCAATTGTTCACGCTTTTTGTTAGAAATAGTTCTTAAAGTAGCGTTAACTTCGTTAAGTAATTTAGTGTTGCCCTTTTTAACACCAATACTAGTTACGGAATCATCATGATCAACGTGGAAACCAGCCATCTTGTTCAAGTTAACGGCAATGATGTTAGGGTTAACGCTGTGGTAACTTTCGAATTCGATGTCTTCTGCAACATAACCATCGATGGTACCAGAAGCTAAACTTTGACGCATGGCTGAGAAGTCACGCATAGCTGGTTCACGCTTAGCACCCTTTAATTGCTTGATTAAATCGTAGTGCAAAGTACCTTGTTGAGCAGTTAACTTAGCACCCTTAAAATCAGATAATTTCTTAGCATTTGAGTATTTACTTGCTTTATTGGTAATAACAACGAAAGTACTCTTTCTGTATGGCTCTGAAAAGTTGATAGCCTTACGTCTTTCAGCAGTAGGACTCATACCAGCGATGATTAAATCAATTTTGCCGGAAGTTAAAGCAGGTAATAAACCATCCCATTGAGTCTTTTCAACCACAACTTTTTTGTGAAGTCTCTTACCAATAATTTTGGCGATTTGAACGTCATAACCATTTGCATAAGAATTTGAGCCATCAATTGGCACAGCACCGTTTGTCTTCTTAGGTTGAGTCCAATTGTATGGTGGATAGTTAGCTTCCATACCTATTTTTAATACGCTGGAATCTTTTTTAGCAGCTTGAGTCTCGCGGCTGTTAAAGCTGAATCCAATAAATAAACCGATCAGGATTGTTAGTAATGCTGCAATCCATCTAAATCTTGACTTCAATGAAAAACCCTCCAATGTTTTCAACATAAAGCCAATACAATAAAGCGTAAATAAAAACCTCGGTGCTTCATCAGCAACGAGGTCATAATCATCAGTATTAAAACCAAATCTTATAGCGCTCCCTGGGGACTAACCAGGACAGTCTATAGAATATTGTTCTATAGCCCAACAGATCAACACGCGAATGTTAAATCCATTTCGGCGGCAGCCCTAAGATAACCTTCATTGTCTTCGCGGACTCTGAATTATCTTGTGGTTGTCGCAACCTCTATTGCATTGGAAAATTATTTAACTATGGAAAGATAATAAAAGAAAAATTAAAATATGTCAAGTCCATCCATTATTTTTAGCATAATTTCTCTTTTTCATATCTGAAACGTAAGGATTTCCAGCTACGTAATAACGTAGTTTTTTATTAGCCCAAATAGGATCAGATTGATTAATACCCACGCGTTTATCTGCAATAATCTCTTGGGCAGGTTTTCTGTGTTTGTCTTCAAGATCAATTATAAATGGAGAATCAGAAAGAAAATGCAAATTCCAATTCTTGTCGTGTATTCCAAAAGCCTGCATCATTTTGGCTGGGCCATTAGTAAGCAAAACGCCGCTTTTGCCGTTTCTGTTTTTAATCATAGTATCAATTCCCCAAACAGGTTCAATTGCTCTGATAAGAATCCCTTGTGGTTCATTTTCTTCTTGACAGGCAACATCAAAAAAGAAATATTGTCTTTGTGCGTAGATATAAATGGTGCCGCCGCGGCGGTAAAGTCCTTCGTTAGCGGGACTGCGATGACCGCCATAAGAGTGGGCTGCACGATCATCTTTGCCCATGTACGCTTCAGCCTCGACAATATAGCCACCTAATTTTTCTTTTCCCTCATTATAAATAAGAGGTCGTCCAATTAAATCGTGTGTAATTTCATCAGTTGGACGATTAGTAAAGTAATTTGTGTAGTTCATTTAACGCCTTTCTGGTTTAAATTTTTTAATCTTAGTTATAGACTAATCTAAAAGAGAGGATTCTTTCAAATGAGTGAAATAAAATTAGTAAGAATTTATGATCATGAGCAACCTGCTGGCTATAGAATATTAGTTGATCGTATGTGGCCACGAGGAATAAGCAAAGTTAAAGCGGCCCTGGATGAATGGGATAAGCAGATTGGACCGACAAATGATTTAAGAAAATGGTTTAATCATGAGGATGAGAAGTTCCCGGAATTTGAACAAAAGTATATTACAGAATTAGATGCCAATGATTTTATGCCTGAGTTTATCAAAACTGTACAAGAGAAATTGAAAATAGGTGATGTACTCTTTCTTTATGGGGCTAAAAATAGGGAACATAATCAAGCGGTTGTTTTGAAGAAATATGTAGAAAAGAAATTGAAGTAAATAAAGAAGCTTATCATAACAGATAAGCTTTTTTATTTTAAATATGCTTATGTCCATGACGTTTAACACGCCAGAAGTGGAAAAGAATAGTCAAAGTTAAAATAGTAAAAACAATGATGGCGAAAACCATGTTTGGTAATTCAAAACGAAGAGGTGGAAGTGCTAAAAGTAATTTTAAGGCGATAATCCCAATTAATAGATAAGCCATTGGCTGTAATTCAGGGATGATATCCATTAATTTAATAATTATTTCGGCAACCCCTCTCATGCAGAGAATACCGATCATTCCACCGATTAAAACTACGACAGGATTACTTGAGACAGCTAATGCCGCCAGAACTGAGTCGATAGAAAATACGATATCCATGGATTCAATTGAGATAACCGTTCGCCAGAATAAAGACAAAACGTGTTTCTTCTTTTTCTTTCCTTTATGGTGAGCGGCCTCACGCTCTTCCTTTTCTTTTTCACGTTCAGCGGCTTGTTTAGGGTGACGCTGATCATAGAAAAACTTAAAAGCTAGGTAGAATAAATAAATACTACCAGCTAATTTAATTTCCCAAAAATGAATTAAATATGTTCCAATTCCGATAACAATAAAGCGGAAAAGGTAGGCACCCCATAAACCATATAATAATGATTTTTCCTTTTCTGCTTTTGTAGGCAACACTTGTGTTTGTGCTGCTAAAACTACGGCATTGTCAACGGAAAGCAAACATTCCATTAAAATCAGGGTTAGGATAATCATCCAATCTTTACCACTGGTTAAAACATGAGCCCAGTTGCCTAGGTCAAAAAATGGGGCATACATTTTAAAGATTGCCATGCATATGACTCTTTTCTAAATCAATTAACCTAACTTTTTCTTTTTGTCCTAGACGATAAGTTCCCACTTGATTATTGGAGAGAATAACTCTGTGGTCTGGAATAAAAATCAAAACAGGATTTAACGCTACCGCATGTGCTACTGCGCGTGCAGAAGTAGCGTTAGGTAATGATGTTGCAATATCACCGTAACTGGCTGTAAAACCATATGGAAGATTTTGCACAACTTGTAATGTTTTTCTTTGGAATTCAGTGCCAAATTCAGAAATATCAATCGGAACATCAAACTTTTTTCTTGTTCCAGCGAAATATTCTTTTAATTGTTCAATATATGGAGCTAATTTTTTAGGATCATGTACAAGCATTCGGTGAGGATAAAAGCTAAAAATGGGAGAAACGCTTTTGTCACCTTTGAGCCCTACGTAAGTCAAACCAAATATGGAAGCTGTTAAAAAGTAAGTCCATGGTTTGATCGTCACATAATCATAATAAAAAACCTCTGCCATATTTTCACCACCTACATAAATTTTCACTTTGAAAATATTAAATGTTATATTAATTCAATATTTTAAATACATCAAGAGCGTCACCAATAATTTGTTTAATTCCTGATGCAGGAATCTTAGTTTTGTTAATGGAAAAAATCTTTGCTTTCTCATTGCGATAGGCCAAAAGTTGAGCAAATGGATAAACTACAAAACTTGTCCCACAAATAATAACTAAATCAGATTTTTGCATAATTTCAACGGATTTAGTTAAAGTTTCAGGCTTAATTGATTCACCATATAGTACTATGTCTGGTCGAATAATGCCACCGCAATTTTGATGGATGTAATTTTGAGAATATTTTTCGTAAGAAATTGAATGGTGACATTTAGTACAATATATATTATATAGATTTCCATGAAACTCTGTCACGTGTTTATTTCCGGCTTTCGTATCCAAACAATCAATATTTTGGGTAATAAGATCACCTTTTTGATTGCAAATTTGAGCGATTTTTTGGTGGATTAGGTTGGGTTTAGCGTCTGGGAAATACATATTATTCATTACAAATTGGTAGAAAAATTCTGGACGGTTGTAAAGAGTGCTTTCACTAAGAATATTTTCCGGACTTTCTTGCACGCCGTTATAAATCCCATTTTTTGAACGATAATCAGGAATGCCTGAATGAGTTGAGACACCTGCGCCGGTTAAAAAAACGATGTGGTTTGCTTTATCAATTTCTTGTTGCAATTCTATTAAATCAGATTTTTTCATAGTTTATGCCTCTGTTCTATAATCTGTTTGTTTAATTATGAATCCTGTCTTTGTTATAATTAAAAGAAATAAATTTTTTGAGGGGATTTTTATGGCTTATATGTCTTATTTTTACATTGTAGTTAATATATTGATGCTAGCTTATGCTTGCTACAGTTGGTATTGGCAAGCTAAAGTAGAATTTCGTGGACACTATCGTATCTCCTCAATCGTTTGGGCAATTATTTTTATTTGGTTAGGTTTTACCTGGAACTACATTGAAAAAGGTGATCCAGGTTTAAACGTATTTTTAGCCTTATTCTTGTTAATTAGCATAGTTGATGGTTTTTCAGGTTTTAGTCCTAAAAAAATGGTGGTTTCAGGTTACTTTAAGCGAACGGTTAAGTACGATGAAATCTCTAGTGTCACATTAATTAATGTCCCTAATCCTAAAAAGCCATTAGTAATGGCCATTTTTAGAACTAACAATAATAAGGCATATATGATGCGGTTTCGGATTCAAGCTAACGAAGTTATTGCCGCATTGCAAAAATATATAGGTAAAAATATTCCCGTTGAAATCCAATCATAAGATTGGGGAAAGCATCCGTGAAAAACTTTGCAAGGTTCGTAATATACGACCTTGCTTTTTTATTTCCTCGTGAGTAAGCAAGTGAGATTTTTTCATATCTGCTTCAAAAACTTCGATCATTTTTTTAGTAAATTTTTTATCATAGAAAATGGCATTGTCTTCAAAGTTAAGATCATATGAACGATAATCTTGATTCATCGAACCAACGGTAGAAAAATAATCATCGATGATAGTAGTCTTCGCATGTAAGAAGCCGTCTTCATAAATATAAATTTTTACGCCGCAGCGTGTAAGCTCATTGGCATACCATTGAGAAGCCCGGTAAATAAAAGGGTGATCGGGCTTGCACGGGATCATGATTCTCACATCGACACCAGACATAGCGATAGTTTGCCATGTGGCAAAGACGGCATCGTCAGGAATTAAGTAAGGTGTTTGAATCCATAATCTTTTTCTCGCTAGCTGCATTAAGCGCATCATACCGTTACGCATATAGGGAATATAACGGTCAGGGCCATCAGAAATGATCTGTGTAGCAACATCTCCGCGATGGATCTTTTTTTCATCAAGATCAGGGAAAAGCGTATCGTTAAAGCGAATAATTTGTTCAGGACGTTTGATAGAAGCGTTCCAGTCCATCACGAATCGCTCTTGCAATAACAAAGAAGCAGAGCCGACGATGCGCACCTGACTATCACGCCAATGACCAAATTTCTTTTTCCTTCCTAAGTATTGATCACCGATATTGAAGCCACCAGTCCAGGAAATACGCCCATCGATTACAACAATCTTACGGTGCAAATGATAGTTAATTCGATATCTAGTGATCATATTTCTGGAAGTAATAAAAGGCAAAACCTCTCCGCCGGCTTTGCGTAATTGATCAAACCAGGCCTTGGTTGCACCCATTGATCCCCAGGCATCATAGATAACTCGTACTTTTACACCTTGTTTAGCCTTTTGGATTAAAAGTTGTAAAACGCGGTTACCAATATTGTCGCTATAAAAAGTATAAAACTCTACATTGATAGTTTCCTTTGCTCGAACTATGTCTTTGAGCAAATCATGAAAGAAGGTTTCACCCTCAGTATAGAGTTCCACGTTGTTGTTTTTGGTGAGAGGCGATTCATTATTGCGGTTAAAAAAATGAATCGCGATTTCGCCTAATTTAGAAGTGTCAGAGGGGCTGACTTCTTTGGGTGCTTTGGCAATTGATTTTTGAACGTTGCGTAAGCCAATGTGGTGTTGCTTATTAATTGAAAAAATATTTTCCTGGGAAATACCCCGGCCGAAAAATGCATAAAGAGTAAGACCAACTACTGGAAAAATAAGCAAAATAATTAACCAGGCCCAAGTTGTAGAAACTGATCGCCTTCGGTGGAAAACGATGTAAAAAGCAAGGAGTGTGTTAGTAATAAAGATAATTCTGATAAAATCATGCCACCAGACCATGTTCTTCCTCCCAAATACAGTCTATTTTTTTAAATTGAGAAATTTATCAACAATATCAATAACGAATGGATTATCATGCATCCAACTATGTTCTGCATCATTTTTGCCGCGAACTTCTACTTCTTGGTAGAAATGTGCTTTAGGAGCCAAAATGTAGCGGATGCTTTTAGCTGAAACTACAGAAATAAATTTATCAGTGTTAGTGTTATCAAGAACATTGCCGTAGATATTTAGCACTGAAATATTTGAATTGAATTTTCGGCGATTAAAAAGCAAATATAAATAATGAGGATTCATGACACTAGGACGGCCATTTTCATTAAGAATATTTACGTTAGGAATATCGCCTAGATAAGTAACACCGTCAAAGGGGCCGGCAATTAACGCACATTTAATTAAATGAGGGAAAGTTTTACTAGAGGCATGCTTCATTTCCGTTCTAATGATGCAAGGACAGGCTAAGGAGTGAGCTACAGCAATATAATTTTTGAAGTGATATTTTTTAGAAAGAAAGGGTAAAACAAAGCTAAGATAATAATCAATGCCGTAAATTCCCACAATTCTTTGACGAAAGGCAACCTGTACAATAGGATGCTCATCGCCGGACCAAGTACCTTCTAATTTGAAGTTGCCTAATAAATCAACCGTAACCTTTAAAAATTTATCGGTTCTCTTATCATGCATTGCTTGATGAACCATTACATTAGTAGTGTAATCTCCACCGCGAAAGCCATGGAAGTAAATAATAGGAACTTGCTTTACTGAACTTTCTTGAATTACTGCCTTGTTTTCGATGTGTCGTTTGCGTAACTTGAGAAAGATACGTGTAGGGGCAAAGGAAGCAAGCAGACCTAATGAGATCATGTTAAACATGCTGGGTTCTTGTTTTAGATCATATTTATGGTTCTTTTCAGCCTCTTCGGCATATTTTTTGGAGTTAAAGAACATTTTTGCCACCTTCTTACATAATTCCCTATAATGAATAATAATTATATTTTAACATTGGGTAGAGATTTTTTGTTTTTGAGGTGAATCATGAAGTTTTATGCTGTAAAAAATGGTCGTGTACCAGGCGTCTACCGCACGTGGGATGATGCAAAAAAGCAGGTAGATGGTTTTTCCGGAGCAGAGTATAAGTCATTTGAAAATATTACTGATGCGACTGACTATCTAGGTTTAAACAATGGGACTCAGGGAGATATTTTGCAAAAGGGTGAAGATACCTTGCAAAATGCCATTGCCAAGATTAAACAAGAAAGTAATAGAGTAAAAAATAAGCCACAAGCTAAAAAAGTAACGGCGCATTCAACCGTAGAGTTTTTTGCAGTGACTTATACTGATGGCGGTACTCGTAATACAGGCGTATATAAGGGCGGCCATGTTAAGAAAACTGATAAAGCAGCGTGGGCTTATTTGATTGAATGGGATGATCAAGAAGTTCATGATTCAGGCGGTGAATATGGTGCAACTAACAATAAGATGGAACAGACTGCTTTGATTAATGCTTTGAAAAAACTAATTGAGCTTGGCTTTAATGAAAAGCATTTATTGTTTGTGCTAGATTCTAAGTATGTTTTAAATGCAATTAATCAGCACTGGTTAGCCGGTTGGAAGAAACGCGGTTGGAAGCGTTCTGGCGGACCTTTAAAAAATGTGGCAGAATGGCAAGAACTTGATCGTTTGCTTAAGCATTTCCCAGATAGTACATTTGAATGGACTAAAGGCCACGCCAATAATCGAGGCAATGAATTTGTGGATCATGAATTAAATCGCTATATGGACAATAAAATGTAAAAAGCATAAAAAAATACCTGATTTCAAAAAATCAGGTATTTTTGTTTACTTAAACAAACCACTGAAGAAATTGACAATGCTATCCCAAATTTGTTGGAAAAGATTGCGGTTTTCAGGAGTGTTGAATTTATTGAAGATGTTCTTAGCACCATTTTCAATTTGGTTAGAAAGCTTAGCAGCTTGGCCTTTAAAATCTCCATTCTTTAAAGCACCAGAATCACGAATTTCAATTAACAAATTAATAATTTGATTCTTTTGATTGTTGTTAATGGTGTTGCCTAAGTGATTAATATTAATTTGATTATTCACAATATCACGAATTTGGCTGTCAGAAATATTTTGTCCTTGTTTAGCCATTTCTGATTTGGCGCCAGCAACCGCATTGTTCAATTGAGCATCAGAATAACCTTTTTTGCCCTTGTTGTCTTGGGTAATGCCACTCAAAGTATTCATTTCATCTTGAGCTGCATTAACTTGTTTTTGATTTAAAGCATTACCGTTTTTAGCATATGCGGCATAAACACCGGCTAAAGCACCAGAACCATCAATCGGAATAGCACTGGTTACATAAATATTAGCATCAGTAATTCCTGCGGTTAAAGCTGCATTTTTGTATTGGTTAGCGGTAATAGTTGTGATATTGTTTTTACCGTTATAGTCTAAAATTTTAACGTTGATTCCAGAGCCACTATTTGTTTTTTGAATCATTGCACTGGACCAAACACCAGATGAAGTGGTGAAATTATCGCCAGATGGGTTTAAATATTTAACTAGGTCTGAACCAGTAACTGTAATGGTTTGATAATTGCCGCCATTTAATGGAGCAGTTAAAGTTTTCAGAGTACCTTGTTTTTGTGATTCGGTTAAAGATGTTCCCAGAGTGACCACTGGGGTGTCGTCGTCAGCGAGTACTGTCTGTTTTTTGCCAAAAGAAAGTATCGCGACAACGCTAAGCAAAATTGCCGTAATTAATGTAAGTGATTTTTTCATGATTAATCTTCTTCCTCTTCATCGAAAATATATTCTGTTTAATACGCCTCATTATACTAGAAATTTTTAAAAATTTAATAGGAGCATATTCTAAAACTTTCTTAATTTCGAACTGATTCTTAAAGATGATATAATAAGTAGCAATAAAGGGGGACATTATGTTACAAGTGCCAAAGTTAACTATTATTATGCCGGTTTATAATACGGCACAATACTTGCCACGTGCTTTCGATGCTTTGCTTAAGCAAGTTAATAAAGCATTTAAGCTAATTGTGGTTGATGATGGCTCAACTGACAATTCGGTTGAGGTAGCGCAAAGCTATGCCTCCCGTTTTCCATATTTCAAATTAATTCAAAAGGAAAATGGAGGGCCTTCTGACGCACGTAATGTTGGTATAAAGTATATCGACACGCCATATGTCACCTTTCATGATGGCGATGATTGGGTAGATCCAGGCTATACTGCATTCTTTATTAGTGCCTTTGAAGAACATCCAAATGTAAATCTTGTATCATGCGGTTATTGGATTGATTACCCTGATAAAAAAGAACGTGTTGTTGGCCACCCAGAAGGTGGATTTTTAACACGTGGTGAAACTTACCTTAAATTAACTAATGTATTTGGTTCACCAATGAAGGGATATAGCTGGAACAAAGCTTATAAAACAGCGATTATCAATAAATATCACTTAAGATTTGATCGTGATATCTCTTTATTAGAGGATCAGATTTTTAACGTTAAATATACTTCAGTAGCTAGAGGTGTGTACTATACTCAAAAGCCGTATTATCATTATTGGCAAAGAAAAGGCAGTATTATTCACCAACCTAACTTTAAGAAGGTAGCGGATAATTTTCGCGGTAATTATCGTGTATGGCACAAGATCATTAAAACTATTATGAAAGATCGTGAAGAAGAAAAGATTCGTAAAAAGCTAGATCGTTCAGCCTTGCGTGATAGTGACGCTCAATAAGAGAGGTTTTTATGAAAGAAAAAGTTAATGGCATCGAATTTTATTATCATAAACTAGGCAAAGGGGCACCTTTGCTTCTTTTACATGGTCACCATCTAGATGGGGGCATGTTTGATAAAATCGTTGCCCCACTTTCTCTTTATTACACGGTTTATGTACTCGATATGCGTGGTCATGGATTAAGTGAAGGTGATATTGCGGAACACTATCATACTGAAGTGGAAGACGTTTATGCCTTTATTAAGCAAGTAGGCATCGAAGGATGTTACTGCTTCGGTTTTGATGCAGGTGGATTAGTTGCGATGATGCTAGCTAGAAAATATCCAACAATTTTTAAGAAAATGATTGTTGCTGGGGTATTTGTTAATGGTGCCGGCATTCGTCCATACCACTACTTAACTGAAGGGTTTCACCGCTTTTTGAAGCTTGATCGTGATAGTCGTGTCGAATTAACCGAGTCCTTTATCTCTGTTGATGATTTGAAGAAAATCACGATACCAACACTTTGTGTAGTTGGAGAAAGAGATTGGGTTAAGGTGGAACACGTTCGCTGGTATAGTCAATTTATGCCCAATGCGAGATTAGTTATTATGCCACGTCAAACACACGATAGCTATGCAGTGCGTAGCCTTAAGCTATTAGATTTGATTAAAGAATTTTGTAAATAATTAAAAAGGAGAAAAATTATGGTTAAAGTTGTAGTACTTGGTGCTCACGGACAAGTAGCCCAAATTGCTGAAAGATTTTTGTTTGCAGATAAAGAAGTTCAACCTTCATTATTTTTACGTAATGCTAAGCGTATGGAAGATAAAAAGAATCAAGCTACAATCTTTGAAGGCAGCGCAACTGATGCCGCACAACTTGAAAAAGCTATGAAGGGCCAAGACATTGTTTACGCTAACTTAGGCGGCAAAGATGATATTGATCTTGAAGCAGAAGCCGTTATTGAAGCAATGAAGAATGCCCGCGTTAAGAGATTGATTTGGATTTCTACTTTGGGCATTTATGATGAAGTTCCAGGCAAGTTTGGTGAATGGAACAAGGAAACTTTAGGTGACTACATTACTGAATATGCCAAGGCTGCTAAGAGAATTGAAGAATCTGGCTTAGACTACACCATTATTCGTCCAACTTGGATGGACAATAAAGATGAAGTAGATTATGAAAAGTCTAAGAAGGGTGAACCAATCAAGGATACTGAAGTATCACGTAAGTCAGTTGCCGCATATGTTTATCATTTGATCAAGAATCCTAAAGAAGACGTTGGCGAATCAATTGGCTTAGGTAAGCCAGGTACTGAAGGAGATAAGCCTAGCTGGTATTAAAAATGTGGATCATTTTAATGAAAAACGCCCGAAAATCCCCGTATTTTAATGCGGGGATGGATAGGGCCAAGCTGACCTAGCAGTCAGCTTTTTT
>NZ_PCZF01000109.1:0-1645 GCF_002554115.1 Lactobacillus sp. UMNPBX4 | reverse complement strand
ATTCGATCTCTAAAAAAGCACCCTTAATTGTCAATGTCTTAACTTAATGACATTGGTTTTTTGCTAGAACTGTTTTTGTTATAATTAGAAGCTAAAAATCGAGAAAAATATAGGGTAATAATGAAGGATAAGTGATTATTTGGAAGGAATGAAACGACATAAAATAGGTCTGTTTTCGGCTATTATGTTGGCCCTAAATTCTTTGATAGGCTCAGGTTGGCTGTTTGGTTCAGGTTCTGCAGCGAAAATTGCTGGACCAGCCGCAATCCTCTCTTGGATTTTAGGTGCTGTCATTATTATTGCTATTGCTTTGACCTATGTAGAATTGGGAGCAATGTTTCCTGAAAGTGGTGGTATGAGTAGATATGCTCAATACAGTCATGGATCGTTACTGGGATTTGTTGCTGCGTGGGCCAATTGGATTTCATTAGTAACTTTGGTACCAATGGAAGCCGTGGCGGCTGTTCAATATATGAGTTCGTGGCCGTGGTCATGGGCTAATTGGACTAAGAATTTTATTAAAGATGGCAATATTACTTTTGCAGGATTGGGCGTTGTATTTATTTTTATGTGTATTTTTACAATGATCAATTTTTGGTCAGTAAAAATTATGACACATTTTACTAATTTGATTTCTATTTTTAAAATCTTATTGCCTACTTTAACGATTGTAGTTTTAATTTGCAGTGGTTTTCATGCACAAAATTTCGGCTCCAACGTTCATGAATTTATGCCGTATGGAACACGTTCCATCTTTGAGGCTACGTCAGTTTCAGGAATTATCATGTCATATGATGCATTTCAGACCGTGATCAATATGGGTGGAGAGTTGAAGAATCCACGTAAGAATATTGTCCGCGGTGTCTTGATCTCTATGATCATTACTGCAGCGATTTATATCATGCTGCAAGTAACTTTTATTGGAGCAGTCGAACCAAGTACGTTAGCCAAGGTAGGCTGGCATGGCATTGACTTTACTTCACCATTTGCGGATTTGGCAATTATTTTAGGAATCAATTGGTTGGTAATTTTGCTTTATTTAGATGCGTTTGTATCACCGTTTGGTACAGGTGTCGCTTTCGTCGCTACAGCATCTAGAGCTTTGGCCGCTATGACACATACACGTCACTTACCTAAGTGGCTAGGCCGGCTTAATCAAAAGTATTTAATTCCGCGTTACGCGATGATTGCGGATTTGATTTTAGCGGTAATTTTGGTCAGCCTATTTAGAAATTGGAATTTATTGGCAACCGTAATCACTGCTTCAACATTAATTGCGTATTTAACAGGCCCCGTAACGGTAATGACTTTGAGAAAAGTAAAACCTAATCTTGATCGTCCGTTTAAACCTCGTTACATGCCATATCTAGCACCAATTGCCTTTATTTTAACTAGCTTGTCAATTTACTGGTCAATGTGGCCAACTACGATTCAAGTTATCTTGGTAATTGCATTAGGTTTGCCGATTTATTTCTATTATGAAATTCACTATCAACATTCAAATTTAATGAAAAACGCCCGAAAATCCCCGTATTTTAATGCGGGGATGGATAGGGCCAAGCTGACCTAGCAGTCAGCTTTTTTTATTCTAAAAATAGAGACATACGTTCGACTTCCCTGTAAAATATAAATATCTAATCTACAG
>NZ_PCZF01000108.1:0-1653 GCF_002554115.1 Lactobacillus sp. UMNPBX4 | reverse complement strand
CAATGTCATTAAGTTAAGACATTGACAAATTGAAAAGAGTCGAATCGTTGTGATTCGGCTCTTTTTTTGCATAAAATAAAGGCGAAAAGAACCTACCTTTTCGCCCTCTGATTAAATTATTAAACCTTCAAAATTATTACCAGAAAGCTGGTGTTAATTATGAAAGCCCTTCATAGAAATATTTTAGAGCGTCTTGATCAAATTATCAATGATACTGGAAAACATATTCACGATTTTATTAATGATCCACATGCCTTCACTAGAAAGCGCACCTTGGATGCAGCTACGGTCATTAAAACTACTATTAATATGCAAGGTGAAGATTTAACTAGCGAGTTATTTAGAGCCTTTGGCAAAAATGCGATTGAAAAGAATGACAAAGTAGTTAGTACTTCTGCCTATGTTCAACGCAAAGGTCAACTTTCACCCGCTTGTTTTAAGCATATTCTGACTGTATTTAATCAGAATTTATTTAATATCCAGTTACTTGATCATAAATATCGTTTATTTGCCATTGATGGTTCCGACTTTAATCAAATTTGGAATCCTAAGTCAGAAAATATTGTACAAGCTTCCAATCACGAGAGAAAACCATATTGTCAAATTCATGTTAATGCATTCTATGATCTGTTAAATAATACTTATCAAGACTGCATCTTTCAGCCCAAATCCAAGATGGACGAACGTAAAGCAGCTGTCCAAATGCTTAAAAATTTAGATTGCGGACCATATATAGTCACTATGGATCGAGGCTATAGCAGTTTTAACATGATTGAAAATTGCAATCGTCTGCCTAATTGTTTTTACATAATACGTACTAAAGCGGGACATGGTGCGGTTAAAGAAATAGCCGCGTTGCCTGATCAGGAATGCGATAAGGATATTGCTTGCTGGGTAACTACATCAGGCTATTATTACACAACTCATAAAGCCGCAGAGAATGTTCATCATGTTCAACACTTTTATCGTCAGTATATCAAATATCGGTCTAAAAATACTAGAGATGACAGCTGGGACTTTGAAGAATTATGTACAATAAAATTTCGTGCCTGTAAATTTAGAATTAATGATCCTAAGTCAGGCAAAGAAGAATGGGAAGTCGTTTTAACCAATCTAAATAGAACTGATTACCCCTTAAAAAGGATTAAAGAAATCTACCATTTACGCTGGGGAATTGAAACTTCATTCAAAAAATTAAAATACGCCTTGGGAAGCGTACAGTTTCATTCTAAACAGGACAGATTTATTGAAATGGAGATCTATGCTCATATGATTATGTTTAACGCAGTCAGTCAAATCGATGCGCAAGCATATATACCGCAAAAAAACTGTAAGTATCAGTATGCGATCAATTTTAAACAATCATGCTTTATTGTCCAAGCCATGTATATAATTTCTTCTTCGACTAAGATCTTCAAGAAAATTCTTATTCAAATTAGCCACTATACAATTCCTATCAGACCGGGAAGAAAAGATCAAAGAAATCTCAAGCCTAAGTCAGCCGTATATTATTTGTATCGTGTAGCCTAATTTCTAAACAAGATTAGGTCTTATTTGGCATGAAAAAAAGATCATCCAAATACGATAAATTGTAAATGAATGATCTAAAAGCTTAAACTATCAATTTGTCAATGTCTTAACTTAATGACATTG
>NZ_PCZF01000107.1:0-1664 GCF_002554115.1 Lactobacillus sp. UMNPBX4 | reverse complement strand
CAATGTCATTAAGTTAAGACATTGACAATTAATATTAGACTTTTAAAGCACTGATTTAACATTTAATTGGTTAAATTGGTGCTTTTTTCGTACAACAAATAAGGCATAGCACAGATTCTGCTTTTTTAAGCTACGCGATATAAATAATATACAGCTGATTTGGGCTTAATATTTCTCTTGTCCTTGCGGCCTGGTCTAATTGGAATGGTATAATAGCTGATCTGAATAAGGATCCGTTCAAAATCTTGCGTTGAAGAAGAAGCCAAATACATGCTCTGAATAATCAAGCATGATTGCTTGAAATTGATGGCATATTGATACTTGCAATGCTTTTGCGGAATATAGGCCTGTGCATCAATTTGACTGATTGCATTAAACATAATCATATGGGCATAAATTTCCATTTCAATAAATTTATCTTGTTTGGAATGGAACTGTACGCTGCCTAAAGAATACTTCAATTTCTTGAAGGAGGTCTCAATACCCCAACGCAGATGATAAAGCTCTTTAATTCTTTTTAGCGGATAATTTTTTCGATCAAGATTGGTTAGCACAACTTCCCATTCTTCTTTGCCTGATTTGGCATCATTAATTCTAAATTTGCAGGCTCGAAATTTTATTGTGCATAACTCGCCAAAATCCCAGCTTAGATCCTGGGTATTTTTAGAGCGATACTTAATATATTGGCGATAATGATGCTGGACATGGTGAATATTCTCACTGGCTTTATGCGTGATGTAGTAATAGTTAGAAGTAGTTACCAGGCAGGAAATCTCACGATCACATTCTTGATCAGGCAATGTCGTTATTTCTTTAACTCCGCCTTTTCCAGCCTTAGTTCGTATTATGTAATGACAGTTAGGCAGGCGATTGCAGTTTTCAATCATATTGAAACTAGTGTAGCCACGATCCATTGTTACAATATATGGACCACAATTCAAAGCTTTAAGCATTTGAACAGCCGCTTTGCGTTCATCCATTTCTGATTTAGGCTGAAAAATACAATCCTGGTAGGTATTATTCAATAGATCATATAAGGCATTAACGTGAATTTGACAATAGGGTTTCTTTTTATGAGAAGAAGCTTGTACAATGTTATTCGATTTCGGATTCCAGATTTGATTAAAGTCAGAGCCATCAATGGCAAACAAACGGTAGTGATGATCAAAAAGTTGAATATTAAATAGATTTTGATTAAAAACAGTCAGAATATGTTTAAAACAAGCAGGAGAAAGCTGGCTTTTGCGTTGAACATAGGCAGAAGTACTAACTACTTTATCGTTCTTTTTAGTTGCATCTTCGCCAAAAGCTCTAAAGAGTTCACTGTTTAAATTCTGACCTTGCATGTTAATTGTAGTTTTAAGGACTGTCGCTGCATCTAAAGTGCGTTTCCTGGTAAAAGCATGAGGATTATTAATAAAATCGTGAATATGATCCCCAGTATTATTGATAATTTGATCAAGACGTTCTAGAATATTCTTATGAAGGGCTTTCATAATTAACACCAGCTTTCTGGCAATAATTTTGAAGGTTTAAAATATATAAGATAGGCGAAAAGGCAGGTCTTTTCGCCTTTATTTTATACAAAAAAAGAGATCGAATCCAAATGATTCGATCTCTAAAAAAGCACCCTTAATTGTCAATGTCTTAACTTAATGACATTG
>NZ_PCZF01000106.1:0-1669 GCF_002554115.1 Lactobacillus sp. UMNPBX4 | reverse complement strand
AAACAAAACATACTAATCTAGTGTTGGATGATTACTCGACGGAGTAGTCGTTCAACACTTTTTCTTTTACTATGTAAAGTGGAGATGAAGCCAATGCCGTGACTGCTTTGGACACATGATGTCGTAAACAAAACTGGCAGCTTCACCATTCAATTGTGAATCTCGTCTAAGTATGTTGGCTGTTAAAGTCCTGTTGAGAAAATTAGATCTGATTGGATTAGATGGAGGCAGCTCATCTCCAAGTAAAGCGGAGGTTTATTCTTATGGATTTATTGAAAACTGTTTTTGGTATTGATGTTAGCAGCCGGAAGTCTAACGTATGCATTATGGTCAATGGCCAAAAAGTTGATGACTATGCCATCTCCAACGATATGGTAGGCTTCAATCAGTTGCTAGATGACCTTAAGCAGGTTACTAAACCGCAGATTATCTTTGAAGCAACTGGTGTCTATTCCAGAAGACTCCAGGCGTTTTTGGACATGCACGAATTGCGCTATGTCATGATGAACCCGCTGGAAGCCAAAAGAAAGACAAAGGATGACCTGCACCAGAACAAGACCGATAAGCTTGATGCCTTGTACCTTGCCAAGCTGCAGTCTGAGCACCCGCAACGGCTGGCCTACGTTCAAAGCAAAGAATATCAAGAATTGATGGCCAATAACCGCATCTATGAGCAGGCTTCGCACGATCTGATAACCAACAGGAATAGACTGCACAAAGCCATTCAGCTCACTTTCCCAGAGATTGAGCACTTAATGGTTAACCCGAGAGGGAAAAACTACTGGAGTATTGTTCTCAGATTCCCACACCCTGATATCGTATTAGAAACAAAAGAAGCCGATATCATCGACTTCTTAAAAGGCTTATCTGGTATTGGTAAAAAGCGCGCTAACGACATAATGCAAAGTCTTATTCGTTTGGCTAAAGTCGCATGCCCAGCTGTCAAAAAGGACAGTGCACATATTCGTGGCCTCGAAATGGCCATTAACAATATTCTGAGCGCTGAAGAGGCGTGCCAGACAGCTTTAAAGGAGATGACCAAGCTCGCTCCCAAGCGGGATCTGGAGATCCTCACAAGCATTCCAGGCATCGGCGAAAATACCGCTCTAAGAATCATTAGTGAGCTTGGGGATATCAGACGTTTTAACAACCCTAGCCAATTAAATGCCTTCGTTGGCGTTGACTCTCAAGTTTATGAATCTGGCAACCTCACGGCCCACCTGTCAATTTCAAAGCGTGGGACAGCTATCGGCAGAAAGGTGCTGTACTTGGCAATCAACCAAATTCAGTCGGCTAAGAAAGCGGGAAACCCTTCTCATATTGCGGATTATTACGAGAAACGAAAACGGTCTTCTGAGACTGCAAGTCACAAGAAGGCCGCTATCGCATCGATCCATAAATTATTACGGACGATCTTCGCTTTAATTAAGAATGATCAATTATATAGCTATGACGTAGCCAAACATAACCAAAGACTTTTGTCATAAAAATTGATCCAATAGATATTATAACAGCCTCTTTTTTGAAATTACAGAAGGTGGCTGTATTTATCATGCCCTAAATCAGATATTTAACTCGATTCTCCGGGAGCCATTTCCCGATTAGGCCTGTATTTCAAAATAAAATTGCTTAAAATCGTTGATAACACTTGACTTAGAGTAGAAAAAGC
>NZ_PCZF01000105.1:0-1691 GCF_002554115.1 Lactobacillus sp. UMNPBX4 | reverse complement strand
TAGGAAATCATCGTTCTTTTTTCCTGTCTGAGAATTAGTTTTTTCCCAGACACTTCAAAAGATATTACTTTTTATGAACCAAATAATCTTCAAACTAATCTAAATCGATTAATAGTATTCAATACCAAGAGTTACTACTTCGTAAGCGTCAAATAACAGAGTGTATTAACCTCTTCACCTTCTTCGGCTATGATTAATTTATCAAATTAATGGAGGTTAATAATATGTCCGAAAAACAACATCCGATTGTAGCGCTCAAACAGCCGCAAAGACCCCAAAGGTCTCGTTCACCGCGGAATAATCTGTTGCTTTGTTTAAAGAAGAATGATCTAGAGCTAGACTTCTACAGTAGTATAGATCCCGAATTGATGGATAAACTTTTGGAAAAGGTCTTATCATGATTAATCTTTGTGACTTGGGCCAAGTCTATCTTGTTTGCGGCAAAACCGACCTGCGCAAAGGCTTTGATGGGCTGGCTTGCCTAATAAAGGAACAGTTTCAACTTGATCCTTTTCAGGGCCAGGTCTTTCTCTTTTGCGGCGGCAGAAAAGACCGTTTTAAAGCCCTGTATTGGGACGGCCAAGGATATTGGCTATTGTATAAACGCTTTGAAAACGGCAAGATGAGCTGGCCGCAGAATCAAAACGAGGTCCAGGCCCTCTCTTCTGAGCAGGTCGACTGGTTAATGAAAGGTTTTGCAATCAAACCTATATCAAAAGTATGAAATGAAAGTCCCGGACTATCGCCAGGAAAGCTATTGGCGGAAAATGGGACTGAATATTTCACGCCAACACTTAAACAACTGGGGGCTAAAGAGTACAGAGTACTACTTTAAGCCAATGTATGACCTGCTTAAAACAAAGCTGTTAACCCAACCTGTTTTGCATGCCGATGAAACTTACTATAGGGTCTTAGAAAGCGAAACAGCTAAAACCTATTACTGGGTTTTCCTTTCCGGCAGGCATGATAAACATGGCATTACGCTTTATCATCATAATCCGCATCGCAGCGGTCAAGTAGCGCTTGACTTCTTAGGCGCTTACGCCGGCTTCTTGCATTGCGACATGTGGCAGGCTTACCAGCGATTACCTGAAGCTACCCTAGTTGGCTGCTGGGCCCATGCGAGAAGAAAGTTCTTTGAAGCGGTACCGCAAAATGCCTCTGATAAATCAATTGCCAAACAGGATTGGAAATACGGCATGCGAATGTTCCGTCTAGAAAAAGAATGGGAACATTTAAGCAGCGAAGAACGATATCAAACCCGACAGGAACAGTTAAAGCCGCTAATGGAAGACCTCTTTGACTGGTGCAGGCGGCAGGAGATTTCTGTATTGCCCGGCTCCAAACTCGGCCGTGCAATCAATTATGCCTTAAAACATCAAGAAACCTTTGAACATGTATTGCTCGATGGCCGTTTGGAACTATGGCCGAACGTGCTGTCAAGTCGCTGGTGATGGGACGCAAGAACTGGCTGTTCTCGCAAAGTTTTGCCGGTGCACAGACGAGCGACATCATTTTGAGCTTGATTGAAACAGCCAAAAGACATGGACTAGATCCAGAAAAATATTTAAATTACCTGCTTCAAAAGCTGCCTAACGAGGAGAGCTTAAACTCGGAGGCACTAGAAGCTTATTTGGTAAGCGTCAGATAACCGAGTATCTTTCTTAGTCCTCTTTTTTCAGCTATTCTAA
>NZ_PCZF01000104.1:0-1697 GCF_002554115.1 Lactobacillus sp. UMNPBX4 | reverse complement strand
TAGGTTCATCTAATAATAATAATTTAGGATTTCCTAGAAGTGCACGTGCAATGTGACCATTTTCATCAGCCAACTTATCAGTATTACCGATGTACAATTCTGGTTGTTGCATCGTTGGCATGTCTAAGAAGACCAAGGATTGACGTAAAACATGGTGTGCTAAGACGCCAGAGATACCAGAGATCGATTGGGAAGCAACCAAAGCAGGCTTGCCGCCCCAAACACTTTGACCCCATGGACGTGAAGCAACATCCAAAGCATTCTTCAAGGCTGCTGGGATGCTACGGTTATGTTCAGGTGTGACAAAGATGAACGCATCTTGAGCCGCAACGGCCTGACGAAATTCTGTATATTCTACGGGTGAATCCGCATCGTAGTCTTGGTTATATAGTGGCAACTTAGCGATATTTAAGTACGTTACTTCAGCGTCGTCTGGTAACCCAGCAACGATGTCCTCAGCGACCCCTTTAGAATAAGAATTTTTACGAATAGAACCTACAATTACACCATATTTTGTCATATCAAACAATCCTTTCAAAACTAATTTCCTTGTTATACTTACCAATAGTAAGTATAACAAGCTGTTGAAAAAGTGCAACCATTTTAGCCTATCAATTTTCAAAATCACTTGTTCAATCGCCAAAAAACGTTGTTAAATCAAGACTTACGCTCCAGAAAAATATTTTAGTCTATGTCTAATTACCGACAGAAAAGATCATCGGAGTATCAATGATTCCGATGACCCTTTCTTTATTTTCAATACACGTCTAACCGGAATTTACGTTATTTTTATCCCTCGCCTATCTCTAAATGTCTGAACACACCTTTTAAGATCCCGCTGAAATAAGGCCATTGCCCCAGCATTAACGGCAAGGCCCCAGACTTCACCCAACATATTCGGCCACTGTTATCTGCATAGCATCCGCCTGAACTTCCGACCTGATAAAAATGCGCTGACCACCACAGTGCATCAGCGCATATCAGACCGCGTATCGGTTCAATTTATAAAACGTCATAATTTATTTGATACGGGACAACATCCGTTTGATAAGTCGCAATAGAAAATTCAACTAGCCGCTGGTGACCATCCTACCCCTTACGTTTGCGCCGAATCGCTAATGGTAATCTAGCTTATTGTCTAGAACGATTTAACTGGCACCACGCGTATTCTATATATATGATTTTGATGATTTGATCGAAGAAAATGGAAAAATTCAAACAAATGGATTGTTATTATTTTTAGGAACAATGGCTGGAGTAAATGGATCAGCTTCTTTGTTGCGGGTGTCAAGTTCTAATGCTATAAAGTATGCTTCTAAACAAATATTAGGGAAACCTTTAATGAAAACTTTGTGGTACTCATTATTAAAAAATAACTAGTATAGTTGCTGGCAAAACACTAACCAAAAAGGGACTAGCCTCTGGAATTGAGAAAATTGTTCCAGTCGTTGGTGGAGTTACTTCGGGAAGTAGTAAGTGTCAATATTTTTGCGGTAGGCCAGCGTGTGTCAGTCAAGAAAGGGATTTTTTCTACGTAAAGTCAAGCATAATAAGAAGTTTGGCTTCATTTTTTGTTTAAATTTCAACTTAAACATCTTTTAGTGTCGATTTATTTTTTTAGTTAGACACAACAAATAAGCCCCTAAGTGTATAATTTTTTACGGTAAGTTGAATAAATAATTAAAAAAGCCCAAGTC
>NZ_PCZF01000103.1:0-1702 GCF_002554115.1 Lactobacillus sp. UMNPBX4 | reverse complement strand
TACACCACCCAAAGATGCCATCAATGTGGCAGTATTATGGGGCAAAACGGTTATAAGAAATTAACCCTTAAGGATCGGGAATGGACTTGTCCAATCTGTCGAACGCACCATATTCGTGATTGGAATGCGGCCGTGAACATCTTAGAAAAAGGATTAGGCAAGTGGCAGAATCCTAAAATAAAAGAAAAAAGCAGCCTAAGCTAGGCTGCAGTCCGCTAGCAATTCGCGGACTTAAAAGGCTTTGGTAAATAGACGACCTCTATCGGCAATAGTCAAAAGACTATTGCTGGTAAGTCAAGTCCGTATCTAAGCAAGTTGGTGTTCTGGTTAGCGTAAGCTAACGAGCCACTAAGCCCTAGACTTCAGTCTAGGGTAGTTGACCGCATAATTCAAGTTTAAGTTTCATGAACTTAGTAGTGCCGGAATTGGCAGCGATTGTCGGGCTGGTTTTGTTCATTGTTTCTAGAAGACAAATGAATTAGATTTACGTAAATTCAAAATCAAAATAGAAATCTTCAATAAAGAACCTCCTCTTTTATTTATCAGAGAAGGTTTTTCGTATATAATGGGTCTGTATATGATTTTTATTCAGAAGAGGTAGCTATGAACAAGGAAGAACTCCATAAATTATTGCACCCAATGAAGGTGATCGGGTTAGGTGGTAACCCAGCATTAAACGAAAAAATTGCTGCAATTTTGCGTCAACCATTAATTGAAACTGCAGTTCATCACTTCAGCGATGGTGAAATCCAAGTTAATATTGGTGAAAGTGTCAGAGGTTGTGACGTCTTTGTAATTCAATCAATTCAAGATCCAGTTAACGAAAACTTCATGGAACTTGAAATTATCTTGGACGCATTGCACCGTGCATCAGCTCATACCATTAACGTGGTAGTTCCATACTTAGCATATTCACGTTCAGATACTAAGACTCGTTCACGTGAACCAATCACAGCTAAGCTTGTTGCTAACTTGCTTCAATTAACTGGTATGGATCGTTTAATTACAGTTGATTTGCATGCTTCACAAATTCAAGGTTTCTACAGTGTTCCAGTAGATCACTTGCACGCTATTCCACTTCTTGGTCAATACTTCTTAGATAATGGTATTGCTACTAAGGAAGATGATGATATCGTAGTTGTTTCACCTGATCACTCAGGTGCCAAGCTTGCACGTAACTTTGGTCAATATTTCAACGCTCCAATCGCTATTGTTGATCAACGTGGTGCTCGTTATGATACTGAAGTGCACGATATTATTGGGGATGTTAAAGACAAGAAGTGTATCATCGTTGATGATTTAATTGATACTGGTTCTCGTATTTCATCATCAACTAAGTCAGTTATGGCGGCAGGTGCCAAGAAGGTTTATGTTGCTGCAACTCACGCACTTCTTTCTAAGAATGCAACTGAAGTACTTAACGAATTGCCAATTGAACAAATCGTTGTAACTGATACTATTAAGCATAATCGTTACCCAGACAGAATGGTTCGTATTTCTGTAGATCAACTTCTTGCTCGTGGTATTGATTACGTTTATAACGATCGTTCAATTCACCAAATTTTTGATGAACAAAATCGTTTAAAGTAAAAAAATTAAATAATTGATATATAATAATCCTCACCTGAATGAGGATTATTTTTTATTCGAAAATTGCAATTTCAAATTGAACACTTTTGAAAATTAAATTCTGTATATTGAA
>NZ_PCZF01000102.1:0-1719 GCF_002554115.1 Lactobacillus sp. UMNPBX4 | reverse complement strand
GTAAGCGTCAGATAACCGAGTATCTTTCTTAGTCCTCTTTTTTCAGCTATTCTAAACTTATCAAAAATATTGGAGGTTAGAATTATGCTCGAAAAACAACAGCCAATTGTGGCTCTAAATCATCCGGCCAGACCAAAGAAGACGCGGCCACCACGTAATAATCTGTTGCTTAGTTTAAAGAAGAATGACTTAGAATTGAACTTTTATAGTAATTTGGATCCTGAGTTAATGAATAAATTACTTGAGAAAGTCTTACCATGATTAGGCTTAGTGACTTGGGGCAAGTTTATATCGTTTGTGGTAAGACTGACCTACGTAAAGGCATTGATGGCCTAGCAATCTTAATTAAAGAACAGTTTGAACTTGATCCTTTTAGTGGTAAAGTTTTTCTCTTTTGCGGCGGAAGCAAGGACCGCTTCAAAGCCCTTTATTGGGACGGACAAGGTTTTTGGCTGTTATACAAAAGATTTGAAAATGGAAAATTGAACTGGCCCAGGAATCAAAATGAAGTTCAAGCTTTATCTTCTGAGCAGGTCGACTGGCTAATGAAGGGCTTCGCAATCAATCCAAAAATAAAGAACACGAAAGCGTGCGAATTCTACTAACACTTGACATCGCACGCTTTTTTGATATTCTTTTAACTAATAAATTTAGGAGGAAGTTTAACTCATGTCACAAGAAAATTTGGAAAAGATTATTGCACAACAAGCAACTACTATTCAAAACTTAACTGATGAAATCAAGCTCCTCCGTGAACAAGTGGCTTACTTAACGCAAAAACGTTATGGCAAATCTTCAGAACAAATGCCTTTAAATGGACAAACAAGTCTCTTTGATGAACCTGATGCTCAAGATGACGGAGAACGTCCCCGACGCCGCCGTTCAGACTATTACTTATAAAAGACAAGCTCACAAACGAAAGCGTGCTGACTTACTAGCTGCCCTTCCAGCTGAAGAGGTTCACCATGAATTAGGCGACAAGCATTGTCCTGATTGTCATCATGAACTGATTGAGATAGGCAAGCAGTCAGTTCGCCAAGAATTATTGTTTATCCCAGCTCAACTTAAAAGGCTAGACCATATCCAACATGCTTACAAATGTAAATATTGCAGTCAAAGAAATCTTAGCGACAAGATCATTAAAGCTGCAGTACCTAAAGCTCCCCTAAACCATGGTCTAGGTTCAGCTTCACTCATCGCTCATTCACTCTATCAAAAATATGAAATGAAGGTGCCGGACTATCGCCAAGAAAGCGACTGGAAGAAGATGGGACTAAAAGTTTCAAGACAGATGTTAAATTATTGGGATTTGAAAAGCAGTCAATACTACTTTAAACCAGTGTATGATCTGCTTAAGCAAAAGCTGTTAATGCGGCCAATTTTACATGCCGATGAAACTTATTACACAGTCTTAGAAAGTAAAACAAGCAAGACTTACTATTGGGTCTTCCTTTCAGGCAAACATGATCAATACGGGATTACACTCTATCATCATGATCCTTCCCGGAGTGGCAAGGTTGCCTTAAACTTTTTAGGAAACTATCCCGGTTATTTGCACTGTGATATGTGGCAGGCTTATGAGCAATTGCCGAAAGCAACTTTAGTTGGCTGCTGGGCTCATGTTAGAAGAAAGTTTCACGAAGCCGTACCACAACAGGCTTCTGAAAAGTCCCTTGCCCAAAAAGGACTCAACTACTGCAATCGCATGTTTTACTTAGA
>NZ_PCZF01000101.1:0-1737 GCF_002554115.1 Lactobacillus sp. UMNPBX4 | reverse complement strand
AAGTGTCTGGGAAAAAACTAATTCTCAGACAGGAAAAAAGAACGATGATTTCCTAATGGATTTCATCGTTCTTTTTCTATACTTTAAGTGCCTTCCTTGATATTATTGAATCACCACAAAACAAAAAGAAAGAAGGCAATCTTAATGTATCAAAATTATACCATAGGTCAAACAGCTTTAACACTCAACTTAGACTTCGCTATTCCTCATAATCATTTGGCTAATACCATTAGCTGGTTTGTCGATTCAATTCCAGAAGATGTCTTATTGGGTAATACTGCTAAAACCGGTCGTCCAGCTTATCATCCAGCGATGATGCTTAAAATCTTGCTTTTTGCTTATTCCAGAAGAGTATTTTCAGGCAGAAAAATCGAATTAATGCTGGAAGAAAACGTGCCGATGATGGCTTTGGCTGAACACCAACAGATTTCTTACCATACTATCAATAACTTTAGATCCAGCAAGCATGCCAATGAGCTGGTTAAGAAAAGCTTCCTCTACTTTACCAATTTGTTAGAAGCCGAGGGCCTTATCAATGAAGGAGCGATCTTTATTGATGGCACTAAAATCGAAGCTGACGCCAATCGCTATACTTTTGTTTGGCGCAAGGCAGTTGAAAAATTTCATGACAAGCTCAAAGGTCAAGCGGTTGAGCTTTATGATGAATTGATTGCCAAAGAAGTCGTCAAAGCAATGGCAAAAGAGAAAGTCCAGACCAGTCAAGGTTTGGCAGAGCTAGCACAAGAAACGGAAGCCGAGATTGAAAAGCTGACCGAAGAAATTGAGCAAGAACCCAAAGCAATCCCTGGCGGTTCGCCTAGAAAAGCAAGAAGACGCGGTCTTAAAAAGCTGCTTCATAAACTAAGAAAAGACTATGTTCCTCGAATGAAGAAATATGAAGAGGCGAAAGAAATCTTTGCAGGGCGTAACAGCTATTCTAAGACAGATCATGACGCGACTTTCATGCATATGAAGGAAGATCACATGAAGAACGGCCAGCTCAAGCCAGGCTACAATATTCAAGCCGCCACCACTGATCAATATGTGGTTGACTTTGCTTTATACCCTAATCCAACTGATTTTAGAACTTTCGAACCATTTTTAAAGCAGATGACGACACTAGACAAGTTTGACAAGATTGTCGCTGATGCTGGTTATGGCAGCGAATATAATTATTCAATGTTAGAAGAAGAGTATTCAGACAAGAAGTACTATATTCCTTATACCATGTACGAAAAGGAAAAGACCAGAAAGTATCGCAACGATCCAACTAAGCTGGCTAACTGGTTCTATGATGAAAAAGATGATTATTACCTTGATCAAAATGGCGTCAGATTCAACTTCAAATATTATAGTCAACGTAAAGATCGATCGACTGGTCAGGTTCGTGATTTTAAGGTCTATGAAGCAGATGAATTTCAACTAACGCCAGAATTAGAACGCTTAGCCAAGACTAAGAGCGGACGCCAACGTCAGGTTCGCTATAATCCTAACTGGCAATACCTAAAAGAAAAAGCCAAAGCAGTTCTCCAAAGTCCTGAAGGCAGACACATCTACAGCATGAGGAAATATGATGTGGAGCCGATTTTTGGACATTTGAAGAACGTCTTTGGCATGCGCCGAACTCATTTAAGAGGCAAAAAGAAGGTTGAAACAGATATAGGAATAGCCTTCATGATGATGAATTTAAGCAAATATTGGAACAGAAGATGGTCAAAAGACCAATTTTCTTTGTTC
>NZ_PCZF01000100.1:0-1758 GCF_002554115.1 Lactobacillus sp. UMNPBX4 | reverse complement strand
AATGGACTTTTTTTAATATTTGAACGAAGTGTTCAATTTGATTTTACAATCCGCCTCCCACTATTTATTACGCAAAAAAGACGAAAATTTTTTTGGAAAAATTAAAAAGACGAGAAATTACGCAATTGTAACTTCTCGTCTTCTTATCTAAATCAATATTTTATTTTTTCTTCAATTGATCCAAGTGTTCCTTGATCTTATCAGCTGCTGCTTCAAGTTTTTCCTTTTCTTCAGAAGTAAGCTTCAATTCAATTACTTCTTCAATACCGTCGCGGCCAATAATTGCTGGATAGCCGATGTAAGTCTTGTATTCTGGATTATAAACTGAAACAGGACAGTATAAACGTGCATCGCTAAATACAGCTTGAACCAAACGAACTGCACAAGTAGCAATGGCATAACTAGTATAGCCTTTACCGTTTGCCACAACAAATGCGTTCTTATTTGATTGTTCACTGATCTTTTCTTGTTCTTCATCGCCAAATAATTGGAAAGCAATCTTATTGTTAACTCTGATCGTTGACCAAGCGGTGAATTGAGAAGAACCATGTTCACCCAAAACAAAACCTTCTACATTACGTGGATCTTGTCCTAACTTTTCACCAATAATTCTTTGTACTCTTGCAGTATCAAGGAAAGTACCAGTACCGAAGACACGATTCTTCTTCAAACCGGAAGTTTCTTGCAAAATTTGAGTAATTGCATCACAAGGGTTAGAAATATTGATCAAAACTCCATGGAAGCCTGATTCCTTAATATCTGCACCAACTTGTCTAGCATTTTTTGCATTTAATTCAAATTCGCCGAAACGATCGCCAGTCTTAACTGAAGCTGCAATATCACCGAAAGCAGTAATAATAATATCGGCATCTTCAAGACCATCCCAATCTTGCTTTCTTACATTGACATAACTATCATTTCTAGCCAAAGTATCATGTAAATCATTGTATTCAGCGTTTACTTTATCTTCATTTTTGTCGATTAAAATTAAATCATCAACCATTCCATGAGTAAATAAAGTATATGCGACAGTTGCACCAACATGACCCATTCCGATAATTCCTACTGTTCTCATTTTAAAAGACCTTCTTTCTAACAAAAAGGGAGTTAGTTTTACCTAACTCCTCTTCTCAATTATTATGCTTCAACATTGTTGATTACAACGTCAAATTGGCCACCAGGAGTGGTAATTGATACAGTTTCACCTTTCTTCTTGCCCAAGAGTGCTTGTGCAATTGGTGAATCATTTGAGATCTTGCCATTTAATGGGTCAGATTCATCACTACCTACAATAGTGTAGGTTTCAGCATCATCTGTACCAACTTCAGTATAGGTAACAGTCTTACCAACTGAAACTTCATTAGGATCAACACTGTCAGCATCGACAACTTGTGCGTACTTAAGCATGTCTTCTACTTGAGCAATTCTGTCTTCTACGTGACTTTGTTCATCCTTAGCTGCATCGTATTCAGAATTTTCTGATAAGTCACCGAATGAACGTGCAACCTTAATACGTTCAATAACTTCTGGACGCTTAACTAATTTTAAATTCTTTAATTCTGCTTGAAGTTTTTCTTTACCTTCAGCAGTCATTGGATAAGATTTTTCAGGCATATTATTTTAACTCCTCAGAAATTAAATTCTCTTTGCATTGATCAATGATATTGGTTTACACCATTAAAGTCAACCATTAACGTACTTTAGTAAGTGTCAATGTTTTTGCGGTAGCCTTTAAACCATTAGTCTAACCTTAATTTC